>JAIDMV010000267.1 GCA_029050385.1 Anaeroplasmataceae bacterium
TCTCTGCCTAGGAGAATCCTCTTATTTTATATCTCTTTTGGAAAAATAATCATTTTAGCCTTTATTCTTTACTTTTTTCACAAATTGCTTGAATATATTCTGCATTTCTAAAATAGTCAATATATTGATAAAAATCTTTTATCTGTAAAGTTTGGCTTTGTTCAAGTTCATCTAGATAAGATGCATTTTCTAAAGCTAAAACTAAAATCTCGTCGCCTAATTCTTCAACTGAATCTAAAGCACGAATACTTTTAGCCTTAAGATGTTTAAGATATTGTTCTAACGCAGCTTTGTCCAAATCCCTTTTTGAAAGGTTTTTAAGCTTATATTCAATATCTTTCAAGAATTCCTTAGGAGAAAGAGATGTTGTAGAAATAATTGCA
Organism: Anaeroplasmataceae bacterium; assembly: GCA_029050385.1. GTDB lineage: Bacteria > Bacillota_I > Bacilli_A > Acholeplasmatales > Anaeroplasmataceae > Pelethenecus. The sequence goes on from JAIDMV010000267.1 coordinate 384, forward strand.
TAGCTCGTATCTCTGAGAGTCATAACGTAATAATCTATATCTGCAATAAAAGCTTTTTTAGAGTATAATTCATTGTAATACTTTGTAGATGGAGAAAAAAGACCATCTAGTAATCCAATAATAAAATTACAAAATAAATGTGCATCTTGATTTGCAGAAAAGCGCATTGCTAAGGCTGCAGTTGTTTGTTCACAATTTGCTTGCATTGAAAAGCTAGAGCCTATCTTTAGAGGAGGCTCCTCTTTCCTTTCTGGAATTCCTCTATTCACACTCAAGCGCTGCATCACATTCTCAATGAACTGATAGACCTTTTCTCTTGGCTCATGAGAAACAATAACCATATAGGAATTATCTGTTGTATAAAAGGCTTGATAGGCTTTGTTTAAATCCTCAAAAGTCGTTTGTGTGACGCTTTTTACAGTTCCTGCAACATTACTGGACAAACTACTTCTTGGATATAGTTCTTTCAATATTTTTCTTGTAAATCTGGATTCTATAACATCATCATACATTTTGATTTCAGATGTAATAATGCCCTTTTCCTTCTCAACGTCTTCTTTTTTAAAATAAGGTGTAAAATACATTTTTAATAAAAGCTCAAGTGGAGCGTATAAATCCTCTGTTGTAGTAAAATAGTAAATTGTTTTTTCTAAATCCGTGTATGCATTTGCAGAAGCATTTAATTTTGAAAATTCTTCAAACGCATCTCCATAAGGCATTTGAAATAGCTTATGCTCAATAAAATGGGCTGTTCCTTCTAAAGAGGTAATGGCATTTCCCTCTAAATAAAATTTTAAATCCCTGCTTCCATAATTCAACCCTATCCCAACATAACTTTTATGAAAATTAGGCTTTTCTACATAGCATACTTTAAGGCCGTTTTTCGTTTGAAATACATTATTTTTCTGCATGTACTTTTCCTCCTAGAACATATACAAACGATTTTTTCAAACGTTTGTAAACCTCTAATATATCTTTCATTGTCACATTTTGATACCCCTTTATTGCTTGACTAGATTTAGGGGTATCTAAAAAATAGGTATCCATAAAATAATTTTCAATAGCGGTATCTAGATAGTCTTCCATAAGACGTGTTTTAGAAATAAAAACGTTTCTTATTTCTTCTAAATCAAACTCTAGCTTTTCAATTTCTTCTACCGCTTCTTCAATTGCCTCGATTCCTTTTTTTACATTTTTAGGATCCAAAACACAGCTAATAAGGATAATCCCAGAAGCCCCCATATAGGAAGAACTTATAGCATAGCATAAGCCATATTTTTCTCTTACCTTACGAAATAAATATGAAGAACCTCCTTCTCCTAAAATGTGATTTAAAAAGGCACATGCTGAAAAAAGTCTATCGTCTGAAAATGTATTTGTTTCATAAATAACATTTAAATAACACTGCTTACTTTTGCTTGGTTCAGACAAAGAATGAGGAGGATTTCCACGATCCTTAAAAAGGTAATTTCTCTTTGGAGTTAGTGTTATAGCTTGTGGATTTTCTTTAAAAGAAAGACGCCCTGTACCTATAGAAATTGTCTCTTCATTTTTCAGTTTTTGATAATAAAGAAAAAGTTTTTTAGGTGTGATTTTTTCTAAATCCTCAAATGTCCCAAAGCGGGAATATTCTCTTGTTGTCCCTTTAAAATAATGAAGTAAAGTATTTTCTACAGAAATAGATTGTAAATTTTCTTTTAAACTTAAAAGATCACTTTCAAAGATTTCATAAGCTCTTTCAAATAATGCTTTATTTGCTGTAGCAGAATTCATCTTAGCCTCTAAGAATAATTCAAATTCTTCTTCTAGACGATTTAGCGTATAGTTTTCGTCATCAATATAAGAAGGATCAACAGCACATAAACTATAAACAAAAACACTATAAGAGCCAAAGGTTGTTAAATAGACATGGAATTTTGCATCATATAAATCTCCTAATATAGAATTCATTTTGGCCTCTGTAGGATAAGCCTTACATGCAAGCTCTTGATAATAGCATAAAAACCTTCTAATTGTTTGTTCTTCCTTGACTATAGGAGCAACAAAGTATTTCTTAAGCATAATCTGATGGAACATATCCTGCTTAATAAAGATATCCATAAAAAGACCTCCTAACCTTTATTTTTTTCGAAAAAAAAGAAGATATGCATCTTCTTTCTTATTTGCCTGCAAGTTCCAAAGCAATTTTCATCATATTTGTAAAGTTCTTCTGACGCTCTTCACTAGAGGTCACCTCATGACTAATGAAGGAATCAGAAATAGTTAATAAGCAAGCTGCCTTCTTTCCAGTAGCCTTAGCATTTGCAAATAAAGCAAAGCTCTCCATTTCTACACATTTACAGCCATATGTATCATGAACATCCTTCCAATGATCTGGATTAGAAGAATAGAAAACATCACTGGAATGAATCTTAGCTTCCTTTAGAGGAATACCTAATTCCTCTGCAGCCTTTCTAAGCTTATTATTAACAGAATTAGAACTCTTTAAAGATTTTCCTCTAATCCCGAATGCAGTCTTTGCAAAGGAAGATTCTGAATAAGCCTCTGTTACTAAAACTGTATCATATACTTTTAAATCTGCATCATAGGAACCAGCTGAACCAATTCTAATAATAGTTTCAACACCATAGAATTCAAATAATTCATAAGAATAAATACCAATAGAAGGCATACCCATACCAGAACCCATAACAGAAATTCTTTTTCCGTGATATTTACCTGTAAAGCCGAACATATTTCTCGTCGAAGTGAAGCATACAACTTCTGTTAAAAATGTATCTGCAATAAATTTTGCACGAAGGGGATCACCTGGCATTAATACTGTTTTTGCAATCAAAGATGCATCTGCACAAGCAATATGTGGTGTAGGGATTTTACTCATTTTGATATTCCTCCATAATTTTAGCGCCACAGCTACAGCCAATACGATCAGCTCCTGCAGCAATCATTTCTTCGAAGGTTTTCTTATCACGAATTCCTCCAGCAGCCTTTACCTTGCAAACTGTTCCAACAGTTTTCTTCATTAATGCAACATCTTCTACTGTTGCACCGCCTGTACCAAAGCCTGTAGAAGTTTTAACAAAGTCAGCATGTGCTTTCATAGAAGCCTTACATGCCTCAACCTTTTCTTCATCTGTTAGATAGCAGCACTCAATGATAACCTTTACTAATACACCTTGAGCTGCTTCTACTACGGCTTTAATATCCTCATAGACATAATCCCAATTGTGCGCCTTTGCCATACCAATATTGATAACCATATCAATCTCATCTGCACCATCTGCAATGGCCTTAGTAGTTTCAAAAGCTTTTACCTCACTTGGAGTTGCACCTAGTGGGAATCCTACTACTGTACAAGTTAAAACGCCTGTATCTGTAAGAAGTTTATGAGCTAAACTTACATTACTAGGGTTTACGCAAACAGAAGCAAAATGATGCTCATTTGCTTCATTACAAAGCTTTAAAATGTCATCATATGTTGCTGTTGCTTTTAAATTTGTGTGGTCAATATACTTTGATTTTTCCATATTTTTTCCTTTCCTTTTTTATTCTTTGTATTTTTTAATATTTTAAATATCTAAAATATTTTTTAGTTTGATTTCCTTTAATTCAACCGTAAGAGGAGCAAATTTAGATTTGGTTATTATTTTTCTTAATTTACCAATGGATTTCATATCCACCATTTTAATATTACCATAGCCATCAATCATTTTTAAAAGCTTATCTGCCTTAACTGCGAGCTCCTGCATAGCCACGTACTTTGGAGATTTAGGGTCATTATAATATAAGATATCTATCCCAGGTGGGATAATGAATGGGTTCTCTCCATCCCAAGACATACAAACGAATGCTGTTCTAGACTTATCTGCACGCATGAAAAAATAGTCAGAGATTTGTACTTTATTTCTATCTAGCAAAACTTCTAGTTTAGGTTTTCTTAAAATATAATTATAAATCTGAGAAAGTAAAGCAGGATCTATACGGCTATAGCTTGCGATTTCTTCTTCATTTTTATTTTTATAGGCATTTTTCCAGATATCAAAGGTTTTAGCCAATGTATTCTTTCTAAAGGTTACAACATCCTCATAAGACTCATTATATACAGCGAATTTAAACATTTTAGCAATCTCATCTGCCATATCTAAAATAAGCTCTACACAATATGTTGATAATTTAATATCAAATTCCACTCTGAAATTTACATCAAAAAATTTTGGATTCAAACGTTCAAGATGAGGAATTGCGCTTTTGGAGGAAAGTATGAAATGAGCATCAAAATCTAATATTGGATGATGAAAGGTATAGTCTCTATTTTCTCCGTTTCTTTCCAAAGTTACATTCGGATTTGACTGAAAATATGTTAAAAGTTCTGTACGGTCAAAAACTCTCGTACCCTCTTTCAAATAATAGAATTTAAACTGCATTTACTTCACCACCAAATCTATCTATATTATTTTACCATTTTTAGAGGAAATTGTCAAAACTTCTATAGAGAAATAAAAATGTTTATAGACATACGCAATATTTTGTCTATAAACATTTTTTTCTGTATGATTTTTATTTTTCTACTTTGTTAAATTCTTAACAATTGTCTCACATCTTGGGCATAGTCCATTTCCATTTACAGCAGGTACAATCATCCAACAACGTTCACAGGTTGGACCTTCTGCTTTCTCTACTGCAACACTAAACACAGCTCCATCCTTAAGTTCAAGCTGTGAAACAATTAGGATTTGAGCCAAATCAGAATCTAAGCTTTCAAAAACCTTTTTAGCCTTTGCATCTAGAGTTAAAACTAGTTTAGCATTAAAGCTCTTTCCAATAACTTTTGCAGCACGGGCTTCCTCTAAAGCCTTTAGGATTTCATCACGATATTTCATAAAGGTATCAAAGGTCTCTTCTAGCTTTTCATCTACTTCTTTAGCAGTAGGCATATCTGTCAAATAGATATCTTGTTCTGTTTTGCTTGGAAGTAAATCATAAGCTTCACTCATTGTATGAGGCAAAATTGGGGCTAGCAATTTCATTAAAGCATCTAGTACCTCATAGAAGACGGTTTGACAAGATAATCTCTTCTTGCTGGTAGGAGCTTCTATATATAAAATATCCTTTGTAAAGTCTAAATAGAATGCTGAAAGCGTATTGGCAATATAACTATTGGTTGCACGATATACTTCACCAAAGTCAAAATTGTCATAATGCTTTTTAATATCTTTAATAAATCTTTGAA
>JAIDMV010000268.1 GCA_029050385.1 Anaeroplasmataceae bacterium
GATATTAATAAAATGCTATTATAAAAGTATTGATTTTATAGAAAAAATAGCATACAATATAAGTGTAATAAAAAACAAGGCTAGGTAGTCCTATCTAGTATTGTTTTGGAATATTAGAAGAATTCTACCTATTTGCTTGGTCGCGACAGGTAGAATTTTCTTTTTCTTGAATTACTTTTTTAACTCGATGAAATGCAATAATAGTATTTATTACTGCATTCAATAATACAAGTAATTGAGTAATAACAGATAGAAGATTCATACTATCCATCCTCCTTAATCACAGGCAAATCCTAAAAGGAACAATCCTGCAAGATTCCAGATAGCTACCTAGCCTTGTCCAAGGCAATGCCTTGCAATCCTATTATAACCATATAATAACTATGTTTTCAATACGCTTTTTTGGAATTTAATATGCTTTTCTAAAAGTATGAAATTTATAAATGATTATCTTAAAATTAGAAGAAGATTTTATAAAAATAACTTAATTTAATCAGTTTAAATAAAATCTTGAAACAATTGTAATTCTTTGCCAATTTATGGTAAAATGAAGATAGGAAAGTAGATGATGTGATGAAATGGGTTACAATATGGGGAAATGCTCAATCTAAAGTATTACCACAGCCTGCAACTTATGCAAAGGATTTAACATTAAGATATCCAATTTTTATTCCTTTTAATGGAAAAAAGATAAGAATTACACTTGATAATTTTTGTTGTGATGAGAAGGTAGAGATAGACTCTATTTATGTATCTATTGGAGATAGCCTATCTGATAAGGAGAATACGAAACCCATCCAATTAACAGTAAATGGAGCTTCTAAGTTTGTTTTAGATGCACATGAGTCTATCCTCTCTGATCCAGTAGAACTAAAGCTTGAAGAGGGTAAGTATTTGATTGTATCTATGTATTTAAAAGAGTACACAAATCTAACTTCAGGAGTAGATATTATAGGACCTTTATCTAAAGGATATTTTGCATATGGGAATCAGACTTTAGCTTCTAAATTAGATGTAAATGCTTCTAAATCTACTTCATGGGTATATTTTTTAGCTAATATAGATTTGTATACAGAAGAAGATAATGAAGCAATCATTTGTTATGGAGATTCCATAACTAGTCAAGACTGGCCAGATTATTTGCTACTTGCTTTAAGAGAAAAAGGCTGCACAAATTGTAGTGTTGTTCGTAAGGCTGTATCTGGCACACGAATTCTAAGAGAATACGACTGTATTACCTATCAATCCTATGGAAAGCATGGATATCATCGGTTTGTTCATGAGGTATCCTCCGTATCAGGTGCTAAAACGATTATTATTCAGCATGGTATTAATGATATCATTCATCCTGTAGGAACAGCTGTTAATATTTTTAGACCGATGAGTGATTTACCTACAAGTGATGAATTGATTGAAGGTCTAAAATATTATGAAACAGAAGCAGAAAAGCTTGGATTAGAAGTATTTTTTGGAACATTACTTCCGATATATGGGTGGAGAACTTATGCTCCATTCAGAGAAACTTTGAAAAATGAAGTCAATGATTGGATAAGGGAACAAAATCATATTGATTTTGAAGGAAGAATCGGATTATATAGTGATGATGGTATTTGTTTTCAAGAAAATTGTGATTCAG
>JAIDMV010000269.1 GCA_029050385.1 Anaeroplasmataceae bacterium
ATCTAATAACGCTTCATCTAGAACAATATCCATTGTAGAATCATAGCCGTTTACCATAATATTGTTCTTTCTTTCTGTCTCTATATCCCCATATGCATTAAAAGAATCATGTCTATATATTCCAGTTGGATCGGGCATAGTAGAATCTGCATATTTCATTTTTTCTCTAGCAAAATCAAAATAATTATATAAAACAGATAAATTATTAGACACAGAAAAATATTTTTGATATGAAGAAAATCCATCTAGTGCTTGTAAAATAGATTTTGGATTAAAATACAAGCTATATGTTTGACTATTTAATTCAGGAGATAAAATTACAATATCTCCCTCTTGAATGTTGATTTTTGACAAGTCCATCATTGCCTTTGTCCCAAGTGTGGCATAAAGGCCAAAATTGACAACCTTGTACTCTGGAAGTTCTTGTTCTATTAAGTCAGAGCGAATACCAAAAGGCAAACTTGAGCCACCAACCAAAATTATCTTTTTTTCTTTAGTGTTTTTTAATAATGATATTTTGTCTTTTAATTCTGCCAAATATGTATTATCATATTGATCCTTTGTGTTTTCAACCACACTAATCGTAATAATAAACGGGATGGTCAATAACATTATGAACAAAAAGAGTTTTATTAATCTTTTCATCTGGCCACCTCCTTTTAGAATTGGAAATAGATGAAGGAGCTTCCTACATCCGTTGCTTGTAAATAAATCCAAGAATAAATTAAGCACCAACCCAAAATCAAATAACATCCAAAGCGAATCAAAGAATTTTGATACAGCATAGACTTCGAAATATTAATCTTTTTAAGTTTTTCTAAGGTTAACATAAATGGAATACAAGCAATACAATATAACATAAATGGCACGGTTAAACCAAGATGAGTCCATGTATATTTAAAGTACTCTATATTGAAATGCCAATCTGAAAAAAGCTTCGTTATTATACTTGCAGAATCAGAAAGTGTATTTGCTCTAAAGAAAATCCATGTAAAATCAACTAGGACAAAAGTAACAATCAATCGTAAAATACTTACAAACTTTCCTTCTGGATTCAATTTCAATTTGGTCCAAAGTTTATTTCTATATTTTAGAGTTAATGCGCCAACAATTTGGAAACCTGCATGAAGCAATCCCCAAATGATAAAATTATAACTAGCACCATGCCATAATCCACTAATAAAAAATACAACGAGTATGTTCAAGCACCATCTTATCTTCGAAACTCTGCTTCCGCCTAGAGGAAAATAAATATAGTCTCTTAACCATTTAGATAAGGAAATGTGCCATCGATTCCAAAACTCTTTTATGCTTTTAGATTTATAAGGCGAATTGAAATTCTCGGTCAAATCAATACCGAACAATTTCGCTGTTCCTACAGCTATATCTGAGTAGCCTGAAAAATCACAATATATTTGAAAGGCAAACAAAAAGGTAGAAATTAAAACCATTAATCCATTTGCATCTGCAGCATTAGAATATGTGGCATTAACAATAATTCCAATCATATCTGCTACCGCAACCTTTTTAAAAGCTCCAATAAGCATATAACGAAATGCTCCCGAATAATCTATTTTCTTTATGCTCTGCTGTTTTTTTAGTTGTGGTAGTAAATCCTGTGGTCTTTCAATCGGACCTGCAACAAGTTGAGGAAAAAAGCTGACAAAAAGAGCGTAATATCCAAAATGCCTTTCAGCCCTCATGCTTCCTCGATAGACATCAATAACATATGATAAGGTTTGAAACGTATAAAATGAAATGCCCACAGGAAGCATAATAACAAAATAACCACCAAATCCTTGGCCAGTTATAGCTTTCTTAATATCTTCTACTATCTCATAAAGAAAATTAAAATATTTAAAAAATAATAAAACACCTAAACATAATACCGCCGAAACAATAACTATACTTTTCTTTATTGCTTTATTCTCTTGAAATTTTTCTACAAGAATCCCACATATATAAGAAATAATCGTAGTGAATAAAATTAAAAATACCAATTTCCAATTCCAATACATATAGAAAAAATAACTGGCAATTAAAAGTATAACCCATCTATACTTTTTGGGCATAATCCAAT
>JAIDMV010000027.1 GCA_029050385.1 Anaeroplasmataceae bacterium
GTATAATTTCATTAATCTTAAGTGAAGAGACTAAGTAGTCTAATGATGTTATTAAATAGAGAGCTAGCGGTTGGTGGAAGCTGGTTAATCGCATTAGGTGAATCTACCTCGGATAAGAAACGTATTCCTGCGTTAAAGGATTTAAGTGCTAGTGATTACTAGAATTAAGGTGGCACCACGGTTATTATCGTCCTTAGGTTTTATACTTAAGGACTTTTATTTTTAAAAAAGAGAGGGAAAGAAAATGTTAGATATTAAGTTTATTAGAGAAAATCCAGAAGTGGTAAAAGAGAATTTGAAAAAGAAATTTCAAGATGCAAAATTACCTTTAGTAGATGAGGTTATTGCGTTAGATAAGGATATTCGTGCCTTAAAGCTAGAGGCAGAAACCTTAAGAGCATCTAGAAATGAAATCAGTAAGCAGATTGGCTTTTATATGAAAAACAAAGAATTAGATAAAGCCAATGAAGCAAAAGCTACTGTAACAAAGAACAATGAAAGAATTGCAGAAATTGAACCTAAGCTAGAGGAACTTCAAGCAGAACTAAATAAGAAGATGCTTGTGATTCCTCAAATTGTAGACGCAAGTGTTCCAGTAGGTAAGGATGATTCTGAAAATGTAGAAATTGAAAAATTTGGGGAGCCTGTTGTACCTAATTATGAAATTCCATATCATGCAGATATTATCGCAAGATTTAATGGGTTGGATAAGGATGCATCAGGTAGAACAAGCGGAAATGGATTTTATTATCTTGTAGGCGATATTGCAAGACTACATTCTGCTATGCTAAGCTATGCAAGAGATTTTATGATTAACAAAGGATTTACATATTGTATTCCTCCATTTATGATTCGTTCTGATGTTGTTACTGGTGTTATGAGCTTTGCTGAAATGGAAAACATGATGTATAAGATTGAAGGAGAAGATTTGTATTTAATTGGAACCTCTGAGCATTCTATGATTGGACGTTTTAAAGGACAGATTGTTAAAGAAGCCGATCTTCCTATTACACTTACCTCATATTCTCCATGCTTTAGAAAAGAAGTAGGTGCTCATGGTATTGAAGAAAGAGGAATTTATCGTGTACATCAATTTGAAAAACAAGAAATGATTGTTTTATGTAAGCCAGAAGAAAGTATGGATTGGTATAACAAGATGTGGAGTTATACAGTAGAGTTCTTTAGAAGTCTAGATGTTCCTGTTCGTACCTTAGAATGTTGTACAGGAGATTTAGCTGATCTAAAGGTAAAATCCTGTGATGTAGAAGCTTGGAGTCCAAGACAACAAAAATACTTTGAGGTTGGTTCTTGTTCAACTTTAGGTGATGCGCAGGCTAGACGTCTAGGCATTCGTACAAAGAATGAAAACGGAACTTATTTAGTACATACTTTAAATAATACAGTTCTTGCAACACCTAGAGGTTTAATTGCAGTATTAGAAAATAATTATAATGCAGATGGAAGTGTTTCTGTACCTAAGGCCTTACAGCCTTATATGGGTGGAGTAGAACTTTTAAAGCCTGTAAAATAAAAAAAGGCTCTAGTTTCCTAGAGCATTGTATCGACTTAATAAAAGGGGAGATTGTAGTTGTCGATAAAAGTAAAACTCCTTTCTGTCTTTTTGACACTCAAAGTATACAAGAAAAATATATAATAATTATAAAATTAAAATGTGAAATTATGTAAAGGAAGAAGCAAATTATGTTTTTAGCAGAAGAGGGTAGTGCCATTGATTGGAACGCACTTTGGAATACTTTATTAAACTGGTGTACCACAACGGGAATTAAACTTATCATAGGATTAATCTTATTATTTATCGTTTTTAAAATAACGAATATTTTAACGAAAAAGCTTTATAAACGTCTACAGAAGAAGCATGCAGACGAAACTCTTTCTAGAGTTGGAACACAAGTAATTCGTATTGTAATCAAAGTGGTTTGTTTGATTTGCTTTGTAGGTTATATCGGAATTGAGACAGCCTCTATTACTGCGTTGATTGCTTCTGCCGGGGTATCTGTTGGTTTGGCTCTACAAGGGTCTTTATCTAATTTTGCGGGTGGAATCATTATTATTGTGATGAGACCATTTCGAATTGGAGATAAAATTACAACCAATGGAGAATCAGGAACTGTAGAAGATATTCATATGTTTTATACAGTATTAGTCACTGCAGATAATAAGGTGGTACATGTTCCTAATGGAGCACTTGCAAATAATGTTATTGTAAATACCTCTATTAAAGAAACAAGAAGAGTAGAGGTAGTTATGTCTATTGCCTATAATGCAGATTTAAATAAGGCCACAGATGTGATTAATGCTGTATGTAAGCAGAATCCACTTATTTTTACAGATCCAGCACCATTTGTAGGAATAAAAGAATATTCTAGTTCTAGCGTAGATTTGAATATTAGAGCATGGTGTAATAATAAAGATTACTGGACGATTCAAAATTATTTATTGGTTGAAATTAAAAAGGCCTTTGATGAAAATGGTATCGAAATACCATTTAACCAATTAGAGGTTGCCATAAAAAATAAGGAGTAGTTATGAAAAAAATAATCCTATCCTTCGTGATGATATTATGTTTATTTTGTGCTAGCTGCGGTTCTAAGGAAGCTCCAGCAAATATCACACTGATAGATGAGAATCAAGAGGAAACAAACTACCAAATTCATAAAACAGATAATCTAGATGAAGTGAAAGAAATTTTCAAGAATTTAAATTCTGCTAAGCTTAACACGGATTTTAATGGGGCCGCTATAGATTTTAAAACAGAACTTGAGGGAAAGATTATTGTAACCAATCAAGAGGTAAGAACTATAGATTTGGGATATACACTTGAAATTGATGCTATTACAAATTTAAAAAAATATAGAATGAATGGTTCAGTTTTGTTAACTGGCTTCACAAATACAGATTCTGCTAGTTTATCCTTTAAGACAAAGAATAAACTTCTTTTGGAATTTACCAATGATGATGAATATGCATATTTAAAGGGAAGCTTAGAGGAAGAAAATAATCGTCTTTCTATAAAGGATAAAGTAAATATTGAAGCTTTTACAAATCAATATAAAGCATTAATATCTTCTTATATTGATTTAATGAAGTATTACAATCCTTTAGACATATTACCAGAGTACAATGAGTTGATAGATACTTACCATATCACAATTTGTAAAACAACAAGAGACTCTTTTACACTACGCTTAAACGTGCCTGCAAATTTGATTTTTAAAGAAGTAGATACGGATTTGACAATAGCTATTGATGTGGAAATTTCTTGTGCAAATCTTTTACCAAACCATATTGAATTTCAAGCGGATAAGATTATTTCTATCATTTTGGAAAATGAATATGTTGAAAAATATTTATCTAGTACGGTTGAAGTAGAAAAAGCTAAGCTTAAGGTGGTTGCAAAATTTAAGTATGATCATTATACAGTATCCGAACTAGATGAAAATGAAAAAGCAGTATACAAGGAGTATTTTATCAACTAATGTCATACACATCTTTAATAAAACTAAACCGTATATGTAATATTATTTTATCATGTATTACCTTTTTGTTGACTATTCTTATATTAGCTCAATTCATCTATGTTCATCAATTGTATTACTTTATTATTGCATTCTTAATTCATTTGGGATTGGTATTTACTTATCATAGTCTTATACAGCATATCTATAAAAAGAGAGGCTATGTACTTCATAAGAAAAATGATGAATTTAAAATCATATGGTTGGTTATTTTTATTCTTAGAATACTATCGTGTTGTATCATTCTTTCTATGATTCATTTGGGAAATTTGTTTGAAGTAGAAGAGGTTGCCTTAGCTGGGGATCCTTTTTCTATTACGTATATGGTATTTGTATTTCTTTTGCTTTTCTTAGAATTTTTCTCAATCTTTGTAAGCTTTGTAGAAAAATCGGAAGAGAAAGATTTAAAGGAAAAAGACAGCAAATGCTAAGAAATATTTTACCAATGTATCAATGATTCTCTTTTATGTTATAAAATTATATTATTGAGACTATAGAAATTAACCCTTCTATAGTCTTTTTTTAATTAATTAACCACATATTTCTTTGAAGATAGAAATAAAAATATATAATCGAACTATCAATAGACAAGTATTTACTTTATAAGAGTAATATGCTAAAATATTTTGTGTAGTGCTAATGATAAAGTAGGTTTTGAAAGGAGATAATAGAAGATGAAAAAAATATACTTATACGGGCTATTATGTATTGTTGGAT
>JAIDMV010000270.1 GCA_029050385.1 Anaeroplasmataceae bacterium
AGGTGAAAAGGTAGATATTAATATAGATACAAAAAATCCAAAGCGAGTTCACATTATTGGAAGACATGAGGATATTTTTGACATCGAAGAAGATAGATATTAGGAGATGAAAAAATGGATTTCTCAGAATTAGAAAATCAAATTGAATATCATTTTCATAATTTAGATTTGTTAAAACTTGCCTTAACACATTCTTCTTATGCAAATGAGCATCAGGTAGAATGTAATGAGCGTTTAGAGTTTTTAGGTGATGCAGTATTGCAACTTTGTATGTCTAAATACTTATACCAAAAGATACATTTCGATGAAGGTGTATTATCAAAGACTAGAGCTAAATGTGTATGTGAGGAGGCTTTAAATATTTATGCCGAAAAGATTCATTTAGCAAATTATCTGTTATTAGGTAATGGGGAAGAGCATAGTGGTGGTAGAGGACGACCAGCAATAATTGCAGATGCCTTTGAAGCAATTTTAGGAGCTATCCTATTAGATTCCAATTTCGAAACTGTGTATAAAGTTTTTGAAAAAATTGTTTTGCCGTATCAGGATATTGCATTACAGTTTAAAGATTATAAATCTGTATTCCAAGAAAAAGTACAGGCAGATAAACGATCACTGCACTATGAAATCGTTCATGAGAGTGGTCCTGCAAATGATAAAACATATGAAGCAGTTGTTTATATGGATGAAATCCTAATGGGAAGAGGAATAGGAAAAACCAAGAAGGAAGCAGAACAGAACGCTGCAAAAGAAGCATTAAATAAGGAAGCAAGAGGATAAATTTCGTCATATACTATAATGGTGATGTTTTATGGTTATGGCGATTATAGGAATCTGCGGGAAAATGGGGAGTCAAATATATAATAAATATAAGGATGAATTTCAAATTGTTGGAATAGATGAGATTCAGCATAAAGAAGTCGAAACCTTTCATAGTATATTAGATATACCTTACCCAATAGAGGTAGTAGTGGATTTTTCTTCAATTGAGGCATACGATACTTTAGTTCAGGCTTTAAAAAAGGGATATGCTGTATTAAGTGGAACTACTGGATATTCCTTTGAACAAATTGATGAGCTTTATAAACTGGCAAACGAGAATGACACGATATTTATTTGGAAGGCAAATTATGCCAAAGGGATTAAACTTTTTTCAAAGCTTTTAGAGGATTGTAAAAAGGAATTTGAGATTTTAGATTTTGTTGAAATTCATGCAACATCTAAAAAGGATGCTCCCAGTGGGACAGCCAAGGTATTAGCCAAAAGCTTAGGTATTCCAGAAAATAAAATCCAATCCTTAAGAATAAATCAGGCCCCTGCAATTCATGAAATTATTTTTTCATCAGAGGATGAAAGAGTTTATCTTCGTCATGAAATCTTACAAAAAAGAGCCTTTATTACAGGGTTTGATGAAGATTTAAGAAAAGTACTTAGGAGTTGATGTACATGTTAGAACAACTATATAAAAAAGGTTATTTAAACTATGAAGAACTTATATTTGATCAGGCAAAAGCACTTGGCTTAAATGCTGAAGAGGTCTTTGTCCTAATTCATATTTTGAAAAATCATTTAGTTACAAATACATTATCGGTAGAAGAGATTCAAGCTCAGGTTTTGATGAGCCCTTCAAAATTAGACAAGCTAGTTGCTTCTTTAATGGAGCGTGGATTTTATGAAGTATATTTAACCTATGATAATGGGAAAGGAATGGAATGCATTTCCTTTAAACCGTTATTTACAATGCTTGAACAGCTTTTAGAACAAAAGACAAGCTTAGATACTTATGACATTGAGAAGGCAAACAAATATATTTCTTCTAAGCTAAATCGTGTTCTTACTGCCTCTGAACTAGAAATTCTTCAAGGCTTTATGATAGACGATCACTATACCTACGACCAAATAGCTGCAGTAGTAGATAATATCTTAGCTTCAAAGAAGGTTCTTTCTTTAAGAAGTATCGCATTAGGATTAGCAAATAAGCGTTATGAGGTTAAGCCTTCCCAGGAAGCCCCAGCTTCATTTCAGGATTTCTTAAAGAGGATTTAAAAATGAATGCAGTAAGGTCAAAAGAAATTTTAGATGAAATTAGAAAAATCATCCCAGCTCCGAAGTGTGAATTAAATTATACAAATTTATTTGAACTAGTCTGTGCAGTTATGATTTCAAGTCAAACAACAGATAAGCGCGTCAATCAAGTGACACCAGCTTTATTTCAAAAATATCCTACGCCAAAACAATTAAGTGAGGCAAAATTTGAGGATGTTTTTGAGATTATAAAATCCTTAGGATTTGCAAAAAATAAGGCTAAAAATTTGATTTCTATGGCTCACACACTTCACAATAAATTTCATGATGAGGTGCCTAAAACATTAGAAGAACTTCAAACCTTGAGTGGGGTGGGCAGAAAAACAGCTAGTGTTGTATTGGCAGAAGGATATAAGATACCTGCAATGCCTGTAGATACACACTTAGAACGTATGGCTATCCGTTTTGGCTATGTAAAGGAAGGAGCTTCTGTTTTGGAAGCGGAAGAAAGTTATCGTAAATTCATCCCAAAAGAGGAATGGATTGAAGCACATCATCTTTTACTATTGTTTGGCAGATATCATTGTAAGGCTATCCATCCAGAATGTACGAATTGTACTTTAAAAAAATATTGTAAGGTAGAAAAGTAATTTCTACTTTTTTTTTGACTTAAAAGTGATAGTCTTTATTTGGTGATAAGATGAAAGCAAAGTTATTTGATTTTGAGCATGAACAAGATTTGGAGGAGGCATTAAATAATTTTTTTTCTGAACATCCAAAAATAGAAATTAAAAATTTATGTTATCAAACGAGTCATTTTGCAATAAATGGCGAACAAATTTATTCTTTTTCCTGTTTGCTGCTTTATAAGTGATTTTTCTTCATTTTTTGGACAATATTTTATCAATACGAAATTTCTTTTCTTCTTGTTTTAAAACAATTATAATTGATGTACAACGTGAGTAAAAGGAGAAATGTTATGAAAAGAAATATTTTTGTTGAGGAAATGAAAAGAAGAGTAAAGGAGGATGAGAATACGTATTCTATGATAGGTACTGAGCTAAAGCGAGTCCGGACAAGTCAATCTCAAACTCTGTCCTCTATTGCTGGAAATTTATGTTCAGTATCCTATTTGTGTAAGGTTGAAAATGCACAACTCAAACCTAATCGCTATATGCTCAATGAAATCTGTAAAAAACTAAATGTGGATTCTCCAAAATTAAATTTGTTATTTGAACTGAAAAATTTGCTATTTAAGACGGTCAGTTATTATTATCAAAAGAAACTGAAGGAAATTGAAAGTGTGTATGAATCTTGTAAAGTTTTTGATAATTATCGTACGAAATTATTATTTCTCATTTACTATATTTCAATTTATAAGTTTTCGGAAGCAAATGAGATT
>JAIDMV010000271.1 GCA_029050385.1 Anaeroplasmataceae bacterium
TATTATATTTGATAATGTTACATTGTATTTTCAAAATAGTAACTCAACAAATATAACAATAGAGCATAGTATTTTTGCGAATGCGAAGAGAGTAGATTTGTCTATATCTACGGGCTTACAACCAGTGAATAATCAAAATGGTGGAGAAGCTACAGGATTTTATATTTCTAAAAACTATAAAAAAATTACCATAAAATCCAACTTATTTTTTAGAGATGAGAATAGCTGGGGCAGATGTATTTCCATATATAAGACAGAAAATGCATTGATTCAAGATAACTATTTTGGAATTCTAGAGGATATAGATAATAGTATTGTCAGTCCTGAAACAAAAGCTTTAAAACAAGAGGCGATAGACTCAGGCATTCTATCTACAACATCCAATCAGGGATATTTCATGACAGCAATCAATGTAATTAATTCTGATGTAAATGCTAAGATTATTGGAAATCATTTCTCACTCAATACAGATATTTTTGAACAGGGCTATGAGGATAGATCTCAATCTACAGACGGATATAATAGAGACCATATCATCTATGCTAAAATGTTTAATGGATTAGAGGTTGTTGGGAACTACTTTAAAGGAATGAATAAGAATCAGGATGGTGGTATTAAATTTAGAAATGGTGAAAACCTTTTAATCCATAAAAATGTATTAGAGGATACACTGATTCTACTTTATGTACAAGATGCACCCAATAATCTTTGGTTTAGAAACATCTATATCAAAGAGAATATATTTATTAATAAGTTTTACACTACAGATTCCTTTACCTCTAGTATTACAAATATAAAAAAGAGTTTTAGTATTGATTATTTGATTCTTTTATTGAACTACAAGCAAGAGGCTGATGTAACGAATATAACTATAGAATCAAATAAAATGATTTCTCCAAAATATGAAAACGAAGAAGTGAGAATAGATAATCGCAACTTTGCAATGCCTACAAATGTTACTGTAAGAAACAATATCAACGGCATTTTAAATCAATCTATAAGAACGCGTATTGTCAATACGGATGGTAAATCCAATTGGTATGATTCTAACACTGCAGAGCCGAATTTTAGTAATGTTGTGGCAGGAACAGAAGCGTTCATTATTGATACTTCTGCATATGATAATGTTTCTGTAGATGAGTTAGCACAACTTAATGAAGTAGAATTTGAGTTTCAGGAAAGAAAACTTATCACAGAGGCAGAGCATGTCTTTGTTGATGGTGTTTCTTATACACAAGGAGAAGAACTAAAGTACGGGGAGCATTATATTTTCCTAACTGCCCCTACTACAGTTCCATTAGTGGTTGAAGGAACCAAACGTATTCTTCAAACCAATTTATATACTGCTCGGAAAATTGTAATAGAAAAAGTATATAGAATAACTTATGATAATAATCAGCATGGGGATGTGATTCAAGAATCACAGGCCTCTAGATTGCCGGGGAGCCTACCTGAATTAAGTGAAGAAGGGTTTAGATTTGATGGTTGGTATTTAGATGAGAACTTTACTCAAGAAGCGATAGCTGGAGAAGTTTTAAATCAAGATACAACCTTATATGCAAAATGGACTAAGCTCTTTAATGTGACCTATAATGCATTAGGCCATGGCAAAGCTCCCGAAGGTATAAAAAATGTATTGGCTATACCAGAAAACTTACCTGAATTAAGTGAAAAAGGATATACTTTTGATGGTTGGTATTTAGATGAAGGATTTTTGACAAAGGCCATAGAAAACACAGTTCTTTTAGAAAATATAACGCTTTATGCGAAATGGACAAAAATACCTACGTATACTGTAACCTTTGATAGTCAGGGGGGCACCTCAGTAGATTCTATATCCTTATTGAAAGGAGATAGGCTGATTCAATTTCCAAAACCAACAAAGACGGGATATGTCTTTGAGGGATGGTACACAGACAAGGCTTGTACAATTTTATGGAATATAGAGGAAACCATTGAGAAGAATATAACGCTTTTTGCAAAATGGACTACGTTACCACAGCATTTTAAGGTAACATTCCAGTATATTGATGGCGGTGTATTTACTGAGATTACAGCAACAGAAAATGAATGCATTATAAGGCCGGTAGATACCTCTATGCCAGGGTATCGCTTAGATGGTTGGTATACAGATGAACAGTGTACGAAATTATTTGATTTTGAGAAGGATTGTATAATAAGGGATACCATCTTATATGGGAAGTGGGTATTAGTAGAGGCTAAATATACCGTTACCTATCAAATAAATGGGCATGGGATAGCACCTGCAAAAATAAGCGTCAAGCAACTTCCTAATCCTTTGCCAAAACCAACAGCAGATGGCTATGAATTTGGTGGTTGGTATTTAGATAAAGATTTCAAGACATCTGCAACAGCAGGGGCCGAAATCACAGCTGATACAACATTATATGCAAAGTGGACAAAACTTAAGATTTATTATACAGTTACATTTTATATAAAAGAAGAGGGAGTATTTCATACGGTTTCTGTTTTAGAAACAGGCAAAATAACACGACCAGAAGATCCGAAAAAAGAAGGATATAAATTCTTTGGGTGGTATGAGGATGAAACATATACTACACAATGGGATTTTGAACAGGATGCGGTTGTTCGTCATATTACGCTTTATGGAATGTTCACAAATGAACCAAGTTCTACTAAAGACAATTCAAATGTTTTGCTTTATATTTTTCTTCCTGTTCTTTGCGCATTTGTGTGTTGTGGAGGCGTAGGAATCGTAATCTTTAAAAAAAGAAAAAAATGATAGTTTGTAATGCTTTAAAAAAACGACATATTTTGATATAATAATATAAATTTAGAAATAAAAATATATCGCAAAGGCAGTGGTTATAAATGATTATCGATAAAATTAAATTTGAAAGCATACTTGTAAAGGAACATATTTCTTTTTCAAAAACAGAAAGAAGAATACATAGTTATATTGTAAATAATCCAGAGCAAGTAATTTATGATACGTTAAATAGTATTACAACAAAGCTTCACGTTGGAGAAGCATCTATTGTTCGCTATTTTAAAAAATTGGGTTATTCTAATTTTATTTCCTTTAAAATGGATATATATAGAGTCCTACAAGAATTAAGTATAAAAAATGGACTCCCTTATATTGATAATATCACAGACAATATGATAGATGTTATACAAAAAACAAAAGCGTCTATTGATATGAAAGCAATAGAAAAAGCTACAGATTTAATTTTAAATTCAAAACAAGTCATTATAGCTGGTATGGGAACAAGTCATACTACTGCATTAGATATGTTTAGCAAAATTATACGTACTGGTGTGAATGCAATTGTGATTAATGATTCTCATTTTGGGTATATGTATACGGCAACTTTAAATGAAGAATCTTGTGCAATTATTTATTCCTTTAGTGGTGAAACTGAAGAAATGATTAAATTTGCAGTAAATTGCAAAGAAAAGAATGTTAAAATTATAGTCATTTCTAACTATTCAAATTCAACATTATATCAACTTTCAGATGTGTTTTTAAAAACAAACGGATTTGAAAATGAAATTAGTGGTGGGTTCTTTTGTTCTAAAATATCTCAGGTTTATGTATGTGATGTTTTAGTGACAAGCTGTGCATTGCGAGATATTGAAAAAACGAAAAAATATGTTCAAGGAGTTACAAACACTGTATTAAAATAAAGGAGATTGTATGTATAAAATACAAAACGAAATCTTTTGTTTGAGCATTTCAGAAATAGGAGCTGAGTTAGAAGAGGTTTTTGTTCAAGGAATCAATGTTCTTTGGAACGGACAAAAACTTTGGCAAGGTAAAGGCCCTTTATTGTTTCCCATTATAGGAAATCTAAAGGATGGCTATTTTATACACGAGAATAAAAAATATTACATAAACGCTCATGGGTTCCTTAAAGAACAACGCTTTGAAGTGATTTGTCATAAAGAAAATAGTATAACGTTAAAATCAAACTATACAGAAGAAACTTTAAAACAATATCCCTTTCTTTATGACTTTTATATAACATATACAGTATTAAATCATCAAATCAAAATTTTAATAGAAGTTTGTAATTTGGATGAGAAAGAGATGTTATTTTCTTTAGGTTTACACCCAGGATTTGATTATAATGGTTTAAGAAATCTTTTGGGAGATCATCTTGAGGTTTCGCTTTCCCCTAAAAAATCAAAGTCTATATCTTTTGATCCAAATTTTGTGAAGAAGATAGAGAATGTGACATTGCCCAATTCTATCGATTTATCAAGCTTATCTTTAGAGTTACTTAGAGAAAAAACAATATGTTATCAAGGAATACATCAAATTGACTTGAAGTCTCAAACGAATATTTTAAGAATTAGACACTCAATGCCGTTTGTAGCATTTTGGCAAAGCGCACCAGAAAATCCAGAGTTTCTTTGTATAGAGCCTTGGTGTGGACTGCCAGATGAATGTGATACCAATCATCAGTTTATGAATAAACTACACATTCAAAAATTAAAAGGTAATGAATCCTTTCAAACAGAAATTATAATTGAATATTTAAAAGGAGTTAAGGAATGAAAATCATTCGTTGTAAGAATTATGAAGAGGCCAGCAAAGTAGCGGGTGAAATTATATCAGCCTCTATTAAAACCAAACCAGATATCGTTTTGGGATTGGCTACTGGTTCCTCTCCAATAGGTACATATAAAAATTTAATACAAGACTATGAAAACAATAATATCTCTTTTAAGAAGGTTAAAACATATAACCTAGATGAATATGTTGGCTTGGATAGAGAAAATCCTCAAAGCTATTATTATTTTATGAATGAAAATCTTTTTGATCATATTGATATCAATAAGGAAAATGTACATATTCCTTACGCGCAAGCTAATGCTTTGGAAGAATCCTGTAAAAAGTATTCTGAGGCCTTAGAGAAGGCTGTGGTAGACATTCAACTATTAGGAATTGGAGCAAATGGGCATATTGGCTTTAATGAACCCAAAACACCATTTGATCAAAAAACTTTTATTGTAAATCTTACAGAGAAAACTAGAGAAGACAACAAAAGATTTTTTAGTTCAATAGATGAAGTTCCTACAAAAGCTATCACAATGGGAATTGCAGAAATCATGAAAGCTAAAAAGATTATTTTGATTGCTACCGGAAAGGGTAAAGCAGAAGCAGTGAAGCGTCTTTTATCTAAAGAGATTACTACAGATTTTCCTGCAAGTGCATTACACCTTCATCAAGATGTTGTTGTAATTACCGATGAAGAAGCAATGAGTTTGGTGAATTCCTAAAATGAAATGTTTTGGCTTTAAGAATTCAAACATCTATGTTTTTGGCAAAGGAATAGAAAAAACATCTTTATGTATTGAAAATGGAAAAATCAAAAAAATTGGTAATAATATTAAAGACAATGCATTTATAGAGCTTGATGAAAAATATATTGTTCTTCCAGGATTTGTTGATAAGCATACACATGGTGCTAATTCTGCAGATTTTATGAATCCTTCTAAAGAAAAGATAAAACTTATTTTATCTGCAATTTCTAAAGAAGGAACAACGAGCTGCTTGGCTACAACAATGACTCAAAGTATAGATAACATAAATTTGAGCTTACAAACTATAGCAAGCTATATAGAAGAAAAACCGCTAGGAGTGGAGATACTGGGAGTGCATTTAGAAGGGCCATTTATTAGTCCTAAACATGCAGGAGCTCAACCTATAAAGTATATTATTCCTTGCGATATCAAAACCTTTGAAGAACTTAATAAAGAAGCTAGAAATCATATAAAGCAAGTTACTTTAGCTGTTGAGGAAGATGGATTAGAATTAGTTAAATATTTAAAGGCTAAAGGCATTGTTGTTTCTTTGGGACATACGGATTGTACCTATGAAGAGGCAATAGAAGCCGTAAATGAAGGCGCAACCTCCATATCTCATATGTTTAATGCTATGCGTGGATTACACCACAGAAACGCAGGGACTGTAGGAGCAGGGCTTTTAAGTGATGAATTAAAGTGTGAGTTGATTTGTGATTTGATTCATGTTTCAAAGCCGGTTGTACAACTATTGTATGAGAACAAAGGAAAAGATGGGATTTGTTTGATTACAGATGCTATGGAGGCAAAGTGGATGCCTGATGGAGACTATCAACTTGGTGGTCAAAAAGTAATTGTCAAAAATGGTGTTGCAAGGCTCGAGGATGGGACCCTTGCAGGATCGACGTTAAAGATGAATGAAGCAATTCATAATTTTATGCAAGCTACAGGAGTGTCTTTGTTAGATGCTGTGGATCTTGCAACAATTAATCCTGCAAGATGCTTACATATTGAGGACAAAAAGGGAAGCATTGAGGTTGGTAAGGATGCTGACTTTGTAATTGTCGATAAAGATTTAAATGTCTATATGACAATATGCCGAGGGGAAATTGTGTATTCAAAGCTGTAGGAGTGTGAGATATGTATATATTTGGAATAGATATAGGTGGAACATCTGTAAAGATAGGAATGTTCAAGGATACTTTTGAGCTTTTAGACCAATGGGAAATACCTACACATCCTGAAAATTTATTTGAAGAAGTTGTAGATAATATAAAAAACTATTTGAATAAAAAAGAAATAACTTTTGCAGAAATCTTTGGATATGGAATTGGCATACCTGGCATGGTTAAAAGCGGGATTGCAATAAGTTGTGTAAATCTTGGCTGGAAGAATGTAGATGTAAAAAAAGAATTTTCTAAAGCTTTAGGCTATGATGCAAGAGTATATGTTTTTAACGATGCAAACATTGCTGCTTTTGGAGAAGCCTCCTACTTAAATTCAAAATGGGATTCTGTTGTTTTTATCACATTAGGAACAGGTGTTGGTGGAGGGATTATCTTCCATCAAGAAATTATTGAAGGCGCAGATGGTCTCGGTGGAGAAATTGGACATATTTGCATAGATGATAAATATCGTTTGACTTGTGGATGTGGTAAGACAGGATGCTTAGAAACAATTGCATCCGCAACGGGAATGCTAAGATTGGCACAGCATTATCGCGATAAATTGCCAACAAAACTTGATTTTAATAGAAAGCTAGTAGCGAAAGATATTATCGATGCAGCAAAGGAAGAAGATTCACTTGCTTCTTTTGTATTTGATGAAGCATGTCAAGCACTTGCGAAGGCAATGGCAAATCTTTCAGTTATAATAAATCCAGATGCTTTTATAATTGGCGGTGGAGTTAGTAATGCGGGAGTTTTTTTGTTGGATAGGATACGAAAGCATTACTTGAATTTATGCTTAAAACAAGCAGAACATACGAAAATAAATTTAGCAGTATTAAAAAATAATGCAGGCATTTATGGGGCTTGTGCTTATTTGATAAATAAAAAATACGAGGTGGAAAAAAATGGCAAATGTTAGTTTAAAGAATATTAATAAAATATATCCTAATGGAGTTCAAGCAGTATTTGATTTTAATCTAGAAATAGAAGATAAGGACTTTATTGTTTTAGTCGGACCTTCTGGTTGTGGTAAATCAACCACATTACGTATGGTTGCGGGATTAGAAGAAATAACTAGTGGAGAATTGCTCATTGATGGTGAATTGATGAATGATGTTCCTGCTAAGAATCGTAGTATCGCAATGGTTTTCCAATCCTATGCGTTATACCCACATATGACTGTGTTTGATAATATGGCCTTCGGATTAAAACTTAGAAAAATTCCAAAGGACGAAATCAAAAGAAGAATTGAAGAGGTTGCGGTTACTTTAGGATTAACTGCATTCTTAGATAGAAAGCCAAAGGCTTTATCTGGTGGACAAAGACAAAGAGTTGCTTTAGGTAGAGCAATTGTGCGTGATGCGAAGGTGTTCTTATTCGACGAACCACTTTCCAACTTAGATGCAAAGCTGAGAGTGCAAATGCGTACAGAAATAGCGAGAATTCATAAAAATATTGGTGCCACCTCTTTATATGTAACACATGACCAAATAGAGGCGATGACAATGGCTTCTAGAATTGTTGTAATGAAGGATGGATATATTCAACAAATTGGAACACCAAAAGAAATTTATAATTCTCCTGCGAATGTATTCGTCGGAAGCTTTATTGGTACTCCATCTATGAATTTTTTACCTGGTTCAATTGATGAAGAAGGAAATTTCGTTTCTAGCCAAAAGACAATAACACTGCCTTTAAATAAGGAACATAAAAAGTCTGTTAAAGAACAAGGACTATATGGTAAAGAAGTTCTTTTAGGTATTCGTCCAGAAGACGTTGTTTACGAGACTACAAAAGAAAAGCCTACAACAATCGAAGCAAATGTTGATCTTTTAGAAATGTTGGGACATGAAGCTAACCTTCATTTTAAAATTGAAGAAACATCTTTGATTTCAATTGTGAATTCAAGGGCTCCTATTGATGAAGGAACTCAGGTTAAACTTACGTTTGATATGGAGCATTGCCATTTATTTGATGCTGAAACACAGTTAAAATTGTGTTAATTTTGATGATTTTTTATAAAGCAAAATTAGAAATATAGTTTAAATAGGGATAGGAGGCTATCCCTTTTTACATTTCAAGGATGCATATGAATGAGAACTATTAAAAAAAGCGTATTGACAATATATTGTGTATGTAATATAGTAAAGATAGCTAGTAAAAGTTTATAAGTAAGAACTCTACTTCTTATAAATGGCTAAGACAACTGAATTGTCGTAGAGTGGTTTTCCGTAATGGATAGCGTGATTGAAAATGATAAGTACAAATGTACTATCAAATTTCATCACGCTTTTTTGTTTAAAGGGGAGATAAAATGAAAAAGAAGTATTCCAGGTATGTAAACCCAAAATCTAAACGTCTTAATTCTATACCAGTAACAATAGGTTCTATTATAGTAGCTTATTTATCTGCTTATGAAAAATTGCCTAAATATGTAGAGGATCATAAGAGAGAGTCCATAGTGGTACTTAAGGATATCAACAATGAACTAGGAGTAGTGTATATTCATGGAATAAACAGCATAGATGGGAAATCAAGGCATAAGAAGAAGGAGGCAGGGCTATGGGAAGAGATTGAAAAGAATGGACAAAAGGTATATGCAGATTTAGATATCAGGATTACAGATGCAGAAGGGAATCCAATTAAACAGGGAAACAAGTTTAAGAACACAGGAATTATTCTAAGTGCAGAAGAATTGAAAAAAGTGGAAAAGCATTTATATGAAAAAGGAAAGCGTGTTAGTCATAATATTAGAAATATTATCAGTAATAATAGACGTGAGCGTGGCAAAAATAAAAAGGCTAGCAAGTAGCCTTATGAGTTTTTATAGCCCGTATGTCGGCATCCGGTATTTCTTTCTACACTCTAACGTAGTTTTATTCTAGCATGCGGAAACACTATTGTCAATTCTAATTTTTCAAAACGAGATTTATAAGGAGGTGTAAAAATGGATAGAAAAATGCAGAGCATTTATTTAAGGGAAGGAAATATTATCGAATTACCCATAACTGCAGTTGAGATTCTAAATATCAAAGCGGGTGATGAATTAAAACTTCTTTTTACAGAGGATGCGATAATTATAATGAATTCTAGTAAGTTTGGAGAAAAACTTTTGAAAAAATTAAAAAATTAGCACTCACATATTGACATTGCCAAAAAATGTGGTATACTATAATTGTATTGGCAGTATAATATATAGAGTGCCAATTAGAAAGGGTGAACAAAGATGTTAATATTTAATAATGTATTTGATGAATTAAATGATTTCTTTTATGGGCAGGGAGGATATAAGAGTTTTCCTGTTGATATGGTAGAAATTGAAAATGGATTTAAAGTAATAGCTGAAATGCCTGGTGTTCAAAAGGAAGATGTGCAAATGAGCTTTGAGGATGGCGTTTTAACAATTGAGGCTGATCGTAAAAAGGACGAGAATGAGAAATATCTCATTAACGAACGTGAAACCACACATTTAAAACGTAGCATTAGCTTTGGAGAAATTCATGAAGATTCTATTCAGGCTAAATTAGAAAATGGTTTATTGATTGTTACTATTTTAACAAAAAAACCAGAAGAAAAGCCTAAGAGAAAAATCATCATTGAATAAACGTAGTAATTTCGACATAAACTAAAATTGGAGTGAGAATTATGTATTTTATTAAAAAGAATAACGAAGAAAAGAAAAATAATTTAGTAGATGATTTTCAAAATTTCTTTATGGATTCATTCTTTTCCAACAAAGCTTTAAAAACGGACATTGTTGAAACAGAAAAGTCCTATATTTTAAAAGTTGATCTTCCTGGTGTTGAGAAGAAAGATGTAAATCTAGATTTCAACAACCAATATTTGACTTTATCAGTAAACCAAGAGGAAGATAAAGAGGATAAGGATCAGCACTATATTCGTAAGGAAAGAAGTCGTTTCTCTTATTCTAGAAGCTATTATTTAGATAAAGCTGATGAAACAAATATTAAAGCTAAATTAGATAATGGTATTCTAACAATAACGATTGGGAAAAACGAAGAAGACATCAAAAAAACTATTACAATCGATTAAGAAAAAATATAAAAGACATATCTACAAACAAGATATGTCTTTTTTTCTGGTTTTAGAAATAGTATAATTATATAAGATTATAGGAGGATTGTTTATGAAGCTACTTGCAGAACATAGTATTCCAAAAGAGGATAAAAGTAATATATTGGTACTGGGCGGAATTGCTAAAGAGATGAAAGCTAAGGATCCTAGTGTTGTAAATGCAACTATTGGTATGTTATATGACGAAAAAGGAAAATTATTTACATTTCAAAGTGTGGATGAGGTTTTAAAGAATTTAACTGCAGAGGAAAAATATGCATACTCATCAACTCCAGGAAATAAGGATTACCATGAAGCATTAAAGCGTTGGATTTTTAAAGAATATTATGACGAGATATTATCTACTATGAAATGTTCTGTCATTGCTACACCTGGCGGAACAGGTGCTATTGCCAACACATTTTCAAATTATTTAAATCCCGATGATAGAGTTTTATTACCCAATTATATGTGGGGCAATTATAAGCAAATGGCATATGAATGCTTTGCTAATTTTACAACATATTCTTTGTTTGAAGATAATCATTTTAATCTGAATTCTGTACAAAATAAAATCAAGGAATTAAAAAGCTTACAAAAAAGAGTTGTATTAGTGATTAATGATCCTTGTCATAATCCTACCGGATACACTATGAGCTATGAAGAGTGGCAGAAGCTAATTGATATTATTAACGAAGCCACAGAGGATGGGACTCCATTTGTTCTACTTTATGATATGGCATATATTGATTATGACAGTAGAGGCTTTGAGGCAACAAGAAAAAATATTCGGTTATTCCAAAAATTAAATTCTTCTGTACTTGCAATTTTAGCTTTTAGTGGTTCTAAGACAATGGCACTTTATGGCTTGCGTATAGGGGCACAGGTGGCTTTGGCTAAGGAACAAAGTGTAATCGATGAGTTTACACCTGCCAATGCTTTTTCTGCTAGAACTAAATGGTCTATGGCAACTAATTTAGGCATGCATTTGGTATCTAAGGTGTTGTTAACCAAAGAATATCGCAATCAATTTGAAATTGAATTGAAGCAAGCAAGTAATATGCTTACTGCTAGAGCCAATGCTTTTTTAGAGGAGAGTAAGAAGGTAGGACTCCAAACATTACCATTCATGTGTGGTTTTTTTATAACGATTCCTTGCCAAGAACCTGATAAGGTATACCAAAAGCTTGTAGAAAGAAAGATACACATTATCCCATTGGGAAATGTTTTGCGTGTCACGATTGCGGCGATCTCTCTAGATGAGTGTAAAAAGCTTCCAAAGGAAATAAAAACAGCAATAGATAGTTGTTTAGAATAGTTTTGAATTTTTTTGAATTGACAGTAATCGAACAAGGTGTTATACTATAAGTATAATAGGAGGAATAAATATGCTTGAAATCAAATCCGTTTCAAAAACATATAAAAAATCAAAAGTAAAGGCTATAGAAGATATCACCTTGACAATAGAAGATGGCGACATCTATGGTTTTATCGGACCGAATGGTGCAGGAAAATCTACCACAATCAAATGTGTTACAGGTATTCATCCATTTGAAGAAGGAGACATTTTATTAGATGGTGTATCTATAAAAACCGATCCTATTGGCTGTAAGAAAAAAATGGCGTATGTTCCAGATAATCCAGATGTTTATGAAAACTTAAGTGGTATAACCTATATTCATTTTATTTGTGATGTGTATGGTGTTGGTGAAGAAAGAAACAAGTTAATTCATCAATATGCAGAAATGTTTGGAATCACTGACAGATTATCTGACAGTATTAAAAACTATTCTCATGGTATGAAGCAAAAAATTGTACTCATTGCTGCGTTAGTGCACAAGCCTAAACTTTTAGTTTTAGATGAACCTTTTGTGGGACTGGATCCAAAGGCTGCCTATGATTTAAAAGAAATAATGAAGGAATTATGTTCAAATGGAACAATGATATTCTTTTCATCTCATGTGTTAGAAGTAGTAGAAAAATTATGTAATAAAATTGCGATTATAAAGAATGGTAAAATTATAGCAAGTGGAGAGCTAGAGGCTGTACGTGGTGATACATCACTAGAAAATGTATTCTTGGAGTTATTTAATGAGTAAATCCTTTAAATCCTTATTTAAGGTTAGTTTATCTCAAAGCTTTGACTTCAGAAGGAAGGATAAAGCAAAAAATGCCTCTATTCTTGTACCGCTTATTTTAATCTTTATATTTGGAACCTTGTTGTCTGCTATATATAGTTTTATTTTTAGTATCACCTTATATAGTTCAGAATATAAAAGTCAAATGAATATAGTTCTTTATGCTATGGCAGGTCTTTCTTCGCTGCTAGCTTTAGTTACAGGGGTGACAAAGGTAAAAGGAACATTGTTTGGTGGGAATGACTATGATTTATTAGCGTCGCTACCCGTATCTAAAAAAAGCATCATTTTTGTTAAACTAATTAGCCTTTATTTGATGCAAACTTTTTATACAATTATATTTGTTTTACCTGCAACTCTTATTGTCACGATTTTAGGAAAACAACCTTTATGGTTATTAGATGGAGTATTACTTATACTCTTTTCTCCAATCATTCCATTATTTTTTGCAGGGGTGTTTGGAACCATTGTAAGCTTTATATCTGATCGCTTTAGATTTGGAAATATAATTTCTGTAATTTTCTATATTGCTTTTTTAGGCGTAGTAATGTATTCATCTTTTATTCTTAATAGTAGTGGAAATGGAGATGAAATGGATGTCTCTGGCATATTAAACCTCTTAAATATCTTTGGATGGTTTAATCCTGCTACAAAGCTGTTGACCTTAAATTATCTTATTTTACCACAAGTAATATATGGGGTATTAAATCTTTGTTTGCTGGGGGGAATGATTTGGCTATTTGCACATTGTTATGATTCGATTCATTTCTTAATGACTGCAACGAAATCTCATCAAAAATATGTAGAAAAGAACATCAAGCAAAAAGGACAATTTATGGCTTTGTTAGCTCTTGATTTTAAACGCTACTTTTCATCAAAAATGTATTTACTAAATACCATTACAGGTGGTGTTATGTCTATCTTATGTTTGGTGATTATGATTGTTACTTTTCGATCCATCGATAACCCTGAGGCGATCACCATATTAAATCAAATAGCGCCTTTCTTTGTTTTGTTAATTGTTTGGTGTATTGGTATGTCGGTTCCCTCTGCAGTAGCAATCAATTTTGAAGGAAAAACAATGTGGCAGATGAAGTCTTTACCTATTAACTACAAGCAGTATGCTAAGAGCAAGATTTTAATGTCTTATTTGATATTAGCACCTTTTGTACTCATTGCATCTTGTGTTCTAACTATTTTCACAGAAAAAAACTTTATCAATATTTTCACCGCATTTGTTTTACCTCAGATTTACTTATTTAGCATGAGTTGTATTGCCTTTTGGATTAATTCTATGTTTTACAAATTAAAATGGTCTAATGAAACAGAAGCAGTAAAAAATTCTGCGGGCATGTTAATTTCAATGTTGATTGATTTCGCTTATACAGCGGTGCTTTGTGTGGTCTTAATTCTTCCTGGGATTTTGGGATATTTCTTTATTGGTGCAATACTTACTTTATGTATAGTTTCAGTAGTGGCCATTAGTTTTTATGTTATTGTTAAAAAAACCTGTTGTAGGAATATAAATATTATTGAAGTTTAATAGAATATAAAATAGGGTAGTCATTTTGATCACCCTATTTATTTTATAAAGGGGGAATAGTGATGAAGCATTTAATAGAAGATCAAGAAGTATACGCTGCTTTAAAAAAAGAACAAGAAAGGCAAGATTATCATATAGAACTTATCGCTTCTGAGAATTTTGTTTCTCAAGCGGTATTAGAGGCACAAGGAAGCATACTTACGAACAAGTACGCAGAAGGATACAGTGGAAGAAGATATTATGGTGGCTGTGAGTTTATTGATGAAGTAGAAAATATAGCTATAGAGCGTGCATGTAAATTATTTAACGCAAAATATGCTAATGTTCAACCCCATTCAGGGTCTGCTGCAAATATGGGTGCTTATGGCGCATTGCTATCTATTGGGGATGTCATATTAGGAATGTCTTTAGATGCAGGCGGACATTTAACACATGGGTATGAAAAAAGCTTTAGTGGAAAACTATATAAGGCCTATTCTTATGGTCTTGATGAGAATGGCTACATTGATTATAAAGAGGTAGAGCATATTGCTAAAGAGGTTAAGCCTAAGCTTATTGTTGCAGGAGCAAGTGCATACTCTAGAATTATTGATTTTAAAAGATTTAGAGAAATTGCAGATTCTGTAGGAGCTTACCTTATGGTAGATATGGCTCATATTGCTGGATTGGTTGCTGCAGGATTACATCCCAATCCATTGGAATATGCAGATATAGTAACGACTACAACACATAAGACCTTGCGTGGCCCACGTGGAGGTATAATTTTGACAAATAATAAAGAGATTGCTAAAAAAGTAAATTCCTATGTATTTCCGGGTATACAGGGTGGTCCTTTAATGCATATCATTGCTGCAAAGGCAGTAGCATTTAAGGAAGCTTTAGAACCAGAATTTAAAGAGTATGCGAAGCAAGTTGTTTTGAATTGTAAAGCCCTGGCAGATGAATTATCTAAATTAGGGTATACACTCATATCTGGTGGAACTGACAATCATTTGGTATTGGTTGACATATATAATAGTGTTGGAATTACAGGAAAACAAGCAGAAGATATTTTATATTCAGTCAATATAACCTGTAATAAAAATGCTATTCCCAATGATACTCTGAAGCCAACAATCACTTCGGGCTTACGCCTAGGTACTGCAGCAATAACAACAAGAGGCTTTAAAGAAGAAGATTGTAGAATGGTTGCAGGTTGGATCGATCAAGCTTTGAGGAATAATACTGATAAATTAACTTTAACCAATATACGTAATAAGGTCATTGAAAGAATGAAGCAAACTTTGTAAGTGATTTGACTAATGTTTTTAATTAGAACTTTTGTGTTTATAAAATCTATTTTAGTTAAAACAAATCTCTTTTTGCCCACATCCTTAATAGAAGAACCACATAGATAGATTGTATCATCTATTATAATAAATCTGTCATGTATTTTATTCGTTTTAATGACAGTAAGATTGTGATTGATATTAAACTTATCTATATCCTGATTTGTAAGTGTAGA
>JAIDMV010000272.1 GCA_029050385.1 Anaeroplasmataceae bacterium
GTACGATCTTCCATC
Source organism: Anaeroplasmataceae bacterium (assembly GCA_029050385.1). Lineage (GTDB taxonomy): Bacteria > Bacillota_I > Bacilli_A > Acholeplasmatales > Anaeroplasmataceae > Pelethenecus. The sequence continues at coordinate 16 of JAIDMV010000272.1, forward strand.
ATAATTCTCCTTTTTAAAAACTCATTTTATCTAAATAATTTTGTTAAATGACAACTGCTGCCATTTCATCTTTTTTCTTTTTTCTATCTTCTCTTCTGACATTTCCAGAAATCATAGCCTTATCTACTAAAACTGTAGTTAGGCGCTCATCTTCTAGTATAACCTTTAAATTGCCTTTTTCTTCAAGCATTGCTTTAAAATCGTAAGAAATTTGAGCACGAACCCCTTGATCTCCATTCATATGCTTAGGTAATCCTAAGACAACTGTAGTAACCTTTTCCTTTTTGCACAATTCACATACATACTCTGCTGCAAGAGCATATGCATCATCTGGAAAACGAAACGTATCTAAAGCTCTAGCTAAAAAGCCTAACTCATCAGAAATAGCAACACCTAAGGTTCTGCTTCCTAAATCTAATCCAATTGTTTTCATCAACAAAGTTCCTTAGCTTTTGCGATAGCTGCATCTACTTTAGAAGCATCCTTACCACCAGCTTGGGCAAGATCCTTCTTACCTCCGCCGCCGCCTTGGCAAAGCTTTGCAGCTTCCTTAACTAACATAGATGCATCTAAAGTCTTTGTTGCACAAACAAAGGTAACTTTATCTTGATCTACACTTGCAAAGAATACAACATCTAAATTTTTATTGTTTCTTAAGGCACAAGCCATATCCTTTAGTAAAGCAGAATCCATTGCATCCACCTTAGCAAATAGCTTGCCATTATCTATACTACTATCAAAACGATTTAAATCAGATAAAGCACTTTGGCTCTTCTTTACATTATACTCTTTCTCTAATGCCTTTAAAGCAGCTTGAGCCTTTGCAAGCTCGTTTCTCATCGCTAAGATATAGCGATAGCCCACTTTCTCTGGTTCTTTGAAACTATATCCAAAACGTAAAGCAATTCCTTCAGAAGCAGATGCTTTTAAAAGTTCATGTGCCTTATTTAAAATTGCCTCAATGGATTTAGAAACATTATCTGTTGATGCTTTTACATATTGCATAGCATTCTTAGAGGTTGAGGCAGTAACTCTAAAGGTACCACTACCAATAGACTCTAAGGAATAGATGGCAAAGCTTTCAATTTGAGATGTATTTTCTACATGTGTACCTGCACAGAACTCCTTAGAAATTCCCATATCTACAACACGAACCATAGAACCATATTTCTCACCAAATAGCGCCATAGCTCCTAATTCCTTTGCTTCTTCAATAGGGAGTACTAATGTATTTACCTTATGTGCTTCTAAAATATAACGATTTACTAAATCTTCCACTGCTAATATTTGTTCATCTGTTAAAGCTGTATAGTTATTGAAATCAAAACGACAATAGCTAGCACAAACCTGTGAGCCCTGTTGATGTACATGCTTTCCTAAAACATGCTGTAAAGCAGCCTGTAATAAATGTGCACTGGAATGATTTTTTCTAGTTAAATCACGATTTGCTTTATCAACAATCGCATCGACCTCATCCCCTACTTGGAATGGATTTTCTTCTACGATATGTAAATGTTGTCCATTTGGCATCTTGATTACATCTACAACTTTAATATCATTTATAGTTCCCTTATCACAAAGCTGTCCACCAGAAAATGCATAGAATGGAGTTTCATTTAAAACAATACCTTCTTCAAATACACCAATGACCTTAGCCTTTTGACTAATGGTACGATATCCCGTAAAGGTAGAAGGTTCTTTAAAATTCAAATATGCTTCATTTTGTCCACTCATAGAATTTTCATCCTTACGAGCATTTCTAGCACGTTCCTTTTGTTCAAGTAAACAAGCATTGAAGCCTTCTTCATCTACAACTAAATTTTTCTCTAAAGCATATTCCTTTGTAAGTTCAATTGGGAATCCATAAGTGTCATATAAAGTGAAGGCATCTACTCCTGAAATTACCTTATCTGCCTTAGCAGCAATTGCCTCAAAACGCTTTTCACCAGAAGCTAAAGTTGCTAAGAATTTTTCTTCCTCGGAAGAAATGATTTTCTTTATGATTGCAGCCTTTTCATGTAAATATGGATAATATGGATCCATAATAGAAATAACCACATCAACCAACTCTGCCATAAATGGTTTTTCAATTCCTAAGGATTTAGCATATTTAGAAGCTCTTCTTAAAACTCTTCTTAAAACATAACCTCTTCCTTCATTAGACATAACTGCTCCATCTGCCACTGCAAATGTAACAGTTCTAACATGGTCAGCAATGACTCTAAAAGCTCTTTGATCTTTATAAGCTACCCCACTAATTTCTTCTGTCTTGGCAATGATAGGGCGGAATAAATCAGTATCATAGTTTGTTTCTGCTCCTTGCATAACAGAACATAATCTCTCTAGTCCCCAGCCTGTATCTATATTCTTAGAAGGTAATTCCTTATAATCCTTACGGTCTACTCCCTCTTTAGAACTAAATTGTGAAAAAACAATATTACCAATCTCAATGAAGCGGTCATTATCAATATCATTTGCGATAAGTTCTTTCCCACGTTTATCATACTTTTCTCCACGGTCAAAGAACATTTCCGTATCAGGTCCGCATGGGCCTTCTCCGATTTCCCAGAAATTTCCAGCTAAAGGAATTAAATGCTCTTCACTAATTCCCTGCTTCATCCATAATTTCTTGGCCTCTAAATCCTCTGGATAATAGGTAATGAAAATTCTATCTTTATCAAAGTCAAACCATTTTTCGCTAAATAATAATTCATATGCATAGGCAATGGCTTCTTTTTTAAAATAATCACCAATAGAGAAATTTCCTAGCATCTCAAAGAAGGTATGATGGTAGGTGTCGCCAACATTTTCAATGTCATTCGTACGAATACACTTCTGTGCATTAGTAATTCTTGGACACTCAGGAACAACTGAACCATCAAAATATTTTTTTAAAGGTGTAACACCAGCATTTGTCCATAAAAGCGTTGGATCATCATGTGGAACTAAAGACGCTGAAGGCTCTACCTTATGCCCTTTAGATTTATAAAAATCTAGCCACATTTGTCTGATTTCACTTGATGTCATTTTCTTCATAAAAAATACCTCCATCATAAATAACTTAACGTATAATATTTTACCAAATTATGCAAGTATTATCAAGAAATAAACCTGCATTCCTTACAAAACATTTTAAATTTTCTAAAAAAAATCTATTTTTAAGACAAATCCCGTTTTTTTAAATTCAAAGATTTTTTCTAGTATAATAAAAATAGGTGATACGTTTGACACAAAAAGAATTTATAGAACTCATAAAGAAAAAAAGGCTGGACCAAATGATATCTCAAAAGGACTTAGCCAAAATGATTCCTATATCAAAAACTGCATATTCTAAAATTGAAAATCATCTTCAAAAGCCAACTATTTTTGTCATTCAAAGACTAGCTGAAATTTTTGATATTGATTTAAATATTTTAAAAAACACTTCTAAAGAAATTATGAACTATGATTGAAAAATCTTTTACAAATGGGATGGTTAAAATGAAAAAAGAAATCAAAAAGGGTTCTGTTGTATCTAGTTTCGATGACAAACTCGTGACTAATAAAGATAATAAAAAATCAAAGAAATGCAGATTATTAGCTATTACAT
>JAIDMV010000273.1 GCA_029050385.1 Anaeroplasmataceae bacterium
TACCATTTGTAGTATCAACAGTTTCTAATCCATCACAGTCATAGAACATATACTCACCAATGATGTTATTTAAGAATGTAATATTCTTTAAATTATCATTGTTAGTAAATGCATATGGACGAATAGATTGAACACTTGTACTTTGAGAAACACTTGCATTAATTGTTAAATTAGTAAGTGCTGATGTCTCTGTTTCAAATTCATCTTGAGCAAACATATATGCTCCAATTAAATTATTCAAGAAATCAACATTTTCAACACTTGAACTATTTGCAAATACATGTGTTCCTAAATTCTCAGGATTGTATCTATCAATAGATTCAGGAATAATTACATTGATGATATTATCGCAGTTATAGAATGCATAATTGCCAACATAGTATACAGAATCTCCTAGCTTGATTGCAGAATCAATTGCATCCTCTGTAAAGCTTAATTTTACATCTGGAGTGTAATTAATATTCATAATTCCACTATTCATAAATGCATAATCTAAGATTCTTTCTACTGTTTGATAATTAACATTTCTTAGCATAGATGTATTCATAAATGCACCTACACCTACGGTAGTATCTACTAAAATATTCACTGTAGCTAACTTAGATGGAATATAGAATGTATAGTTATGAATTCCATTATCATATGATTGAACAATGTCAGTAATACCATATACTCTCTTTTCATCTTCTGTTAATTCAGAAATCTGTTCAGCATAATCGATTAGATAATCAGCATATGCCTCATCAAATTCTGTAAGAGCTATGTAATTGCCCTCTTCATCCTTATCAAGAGTCAATAACTCTTCACCGAAGATATAACCATATAAAGATTCCTTAGAATTTGATGCAAAGCGATGTGCACCAACAAATGGTATAGATAATTCAGTTAATTCTAAACATCTACCAAATGCTGCATATCCAATACTTGATACATATTCTGTACAATTTACATTAACTAAAGAATAGTCAAAGTAGAACATGTAATCAGAGATTTCAATTCCATCACGAATGTTTGCTGCATCCTTAAATATGATGTTTTCTAATTCCTTACAATATGCGAAGGCATATGTACCAATAGAACGAACATTCTTTGGAATAATTAAGTTTTCTAAAGAAATACATCTTGCAAATCCATAGTGACCAATCTTATTGATAACTGTCTCAAAATCAAAGGCATTTTCTAATACAGATGATTTATCAAAGCCATCATGTGTTAAAGTACCATGGTTTGCATTTACAAGGTTAAGACATCCGTAGAAGCCGTAATCCTTAACCTCAACAATTTGTTCGAACCAAACATTTTCAATTTGCTTTAAGTTCATCATAGCACCTGTTCCTACAATAGTTTCCTTAATCTTCTTATTGTTAATAATCTTAACATTTCTTAAAGACATAGGGATATAGAAATCATAGTAAACAGATTCAAATTCAATCTCACTTGCATCTTCTGATGATGTTGCAATCTTGAAGCCTTGACGTACAAGAATACTCTTTTCGTTTGCTTCACTATCTTGATCCTCATCATAAGGATTTAATTCATCAACAAGATAGCTATCCTTAATCATACCATGGTTATTCTTAGGATCCTCACCGAATATCCATCCAAATAAAGATTCCTTAGAATCACCCGTATAAATATGTGCACCAACGAATGGAACGATTAAAGTTTCTAAAGTATCACAAGAACCAAAGGCTGCATAACCAATAGTTGTTAATTCATTAGAACTATTGTTTGTTACATCCATATACTTAAGGTTAGTACAATCATAGAACATATAGTTTGTAATGAATGCATTTTCAATTGTAATGTCATGTAACATATGTGAGTATGCAAATGCATATTCGCCAATAGGAGCACCTTCAAGCTCACTTATAGTTACACAAGCAGGGATAACAATTGTTTCTAATGCATCACAATGTGCAAACATATATTGACCTAAGTATGCTGTACGAATTGTAATGTCAATTAATGCATCACAATCGTAGAACGCATGAGTTCTAATCTCAGTAATATTTGCTGGAACAATAAGTTCTTCTAATCCATCACAGTTGAAGAATTGATATTCGCCTAACAAATCATTAGCTAATACAATACGTCTTAGACCATCTTCATCTGCAAATGAATATGTTTCAATATCAGTTACAGCAACTGGAATATACAAGGATACAATAGAATCACACTGATCAAATGCATAATCACCAATAAAGTATACATTTTCTGGGATACATACATTGATCAATTCCATATTGCCTTCATATAATACAGCAATTGAATTGATATACATTAAACCACTAAGAGTCTTTGTCTTTTGAACATCATCTTCTACATAATGAATTGTACGTTCTCTATTCTCATAGAAACCATAATCATGAATTTCTAATAGATTTGTTTTACTCATTGGATTAGAAGCTGTAATTTCATTACCAGCTGCATCTACAACGATTTCAGCAACATTACCTGAAGCATCTACAGATGCCTTAGTCAATGTCTCATAGAAGTTTACAGTTGTAAGAGAATCACAACGCATCAATGCGCCATAACCTACAATAGTCTCCATTGTGAAATTAACATATGTTAAAGCTACTGGAAGGATATAATTCTTTTCTATAGCTTCATCACTATATCTTTGTGATGCAACATAGAAATTAATATAGTCTGCATTATTACCTGTAATCTGTAGATAGTTATCCATCTTATAATGGTTAATAATGTAACAATGATCAGATAAGAAGTTCAATGATGTTGGATATTGAACATAATATTTACCTGCATCTTGAACATATAATGCATCCTCACCAAATGCTTCTTGTAATTCTGTTAAAGTATCAAATGGTGTAGTTGAAGTTTCAAGCGTTACGACATAACGTGCATAATACTTGCCATCAATTTGAAGATATAAACGATTACCCCATCTAGCTCTTAATTCTTCTACAGTATCATAGCCTAAATCCTTGCGGTAAGCATAAATCGTACCAGATTCAGTATCCTTATAAACGCCTGCAGTTGTAAGCATGAATTCTGCTAAAGAACGAGTTTGATAGCCTTGAACATAATAACTTCCCTTATATTCAAATACATCCTCTGAAGTTTTACCAGCTTCTACTGCAGCTGCAATTGCCTCATCATGAGAAGCATATGGAGTATCTAATGTATTATATACCCACTCATTTTGAATATCCTTATAGAATGGAATTGGAGTAGTACCAAACATCCAACCGAATAAGGAATCCTCTGTACCTGAGTTTCCAGCCTGACTTCCAATAAATGGTAAAGTTAAAGATTGTAGATTAATACATCCACTGAACATTTCTCCACCAACATGGTCTTCATCCTCATAAGAACCAAAGGTTTGAAGTGTATTAGGTATAGTAAGTTCTGTAATTGTACGACAATTTGTAAATAGACGATTTCCTAAAGTTCTTAATGCAGTCTTACCATCAGACTCTGTTAAGAAGGTAATCTTCTGTAGGTCATAACAATTCTCAAATGCAGAATCACCAATTGTTTCAACTGTTGCTGGAATTTCTATATGAGTTAATCCAGAACAATCAAGGAATGCATTTTTATAGATATGCTTAACATTATTAGGTAATAGAATTTCCTCTAAGGAAGCACATCCATTGAATGCACCATAAGAAATAACTTCATCATCCGCAATGATAACCTTCTTTAGACCCTTTGGAATGTAAGTTACAACAACAGAATCATCTAAGTCACCTTCATTATTAATAAAGTGTTGTCTGATTTCATAGCTATTGTAATATTCTGGTCCGGCAAAGATATAACCAAATAGTCCTTCTGTTGTAACATTAAGACTTTCTTGAGCACCAATGAATGGTAAAGTTAAGCTTTCAAGCATACTTTCTCCATTTAACGCACCATAACCAATATGTTCAACAGTTCCTGGGATTTCGATTTCCTTAACTAACCAGTTATCCTTAAATGCATTTTGCTTAATATCTGTTAATTGTCCATTTTCATCGAAGGAAATTGTTAATACTCCACGACAGCCTTCAAATGCTGAAATACCAATTGTTGCAATATTTCCTGGAACAATAATAGATGTAAATGCCTTACAATTATAGAATGTCTTATCTCCAACGGTATCAACCATGCTGCTTGTTGGAACCTTAAGAATTCCTCTCTTAGATTCGTCAAGCTCGCCACCATTATCGCCGACAGACGCAAGATAATCTAATAATGTACAGTTCATAAATGCACCAGTACCTAGTTGTTCAATTGAATCAACATCCCAGATTACTACTCTTAAGTGAGAATCTTCTTCAGTTAATTCCTCACCAGGTTCTGCCGCATGAGCAAACATATAATTACCAATCTTATTATTTAAGATAGTTGCTTTTTCTAGACCACTACATTCAGCAAATACATAGTCTGCACAAGAACCACTTTCCTTATTAATTGATTGTGGAACAACAACTTCTCTTAAAGAGTCATCGTTATAGAACATGTAATTTCCTAAACGGTCTAGACCCTCAGTCAATGTTAAGTCCTCTAATAGGTCACATTCTGCAAACGCATAATCACCTATGAAGGATACACGTCCAGGGATTTGTAGTGTTGGAACCACTAATTCTACTAATTGATCATTTTCATAGAACATATGGTCTCCAATATAGTTATTCAAGATTTCAATATCTGTTAAGCCGTTATATGCAAAGGCATATTCTCCGACTTCTGTTACAGATACTGGAATAGTTACATAAGATAATGTACTTCTAACCTCATCAGAACCAGCAAACGCATAAGCACCAATGCTTTCTAATTCGCTACATGTATCTAATTGAATATGAGAAAGGCTAGTACAATTTCTAAATGCATCATCACCAATCCAATCTAGGACAGTGGAAGGATTTTCTTCCTTGTTTAATGCATATCTTTCTCCGTCTTCATCCATAGTAACATCAGCAGGTAAATATACATTTTCAAGTGCTGTATTATTAAGGAATGCACCATTACCAATGTAAATTAATTCATTAGAGTAAGATAAATCTACATTTACAAGCTCCTTAGCATTAGCACATGCCTCATCAGCAATGTGTGGAGCGTTTGTAACATAAAGATTCTTTAATGATTTAGGTAAAGCGTAATCTACACCTAACTCTTCTGCGAAATAGTAATATTCATCAAAGAATTCTTCTTCATAAATTCCAGTCAATAAGATTTGTACATATTGTCTATATTTAATATCCGCTGTCATATAGTTATTGAAAATAATGTCAGTAACATCTGTAGGGATACCAAATAATGTTGCAATCTGCTTTTCATTTAATACATCATTATATACATCAAAGTATAGATATTGATGGAATTGTAAATATTGATATAAGTTCTCTAAATATTCTTTACTTGTACCAAAGAAATGACCTAAAACCTCTGTCTCTACAGTTGGTTCAACTAAACGGTCAGCAATAAATGGAACAGAAAGAGTTTCAAGGTTATAGCAGCCTTTTAAGATATTTTCGCCAATCTCTATTGTAGTATTAGGAACATACAATTCAGTAATTGTCATATCTTGGAATGCATATCTACCAATCTTTTGAAGAACTGGAGATAAGATCATATCTGGCATACTTACACAACCACTGAATGCAAATTCACCGATTTCAAGAATTGTCTCTGGGAATCCAATTGGATGGTTTTCATCTTCATCTTTCTTATAATCATATAGATTTGTACAGTTGAAGAATGCATAAGCACCTATATAACGAACATTTCCAGAAATTTCAATTCTTTCAATTTGATTACAGTTACTGAAAGCACCAAATGGAATTGTATTCATTCTTGTATTAGGAATAACAACCATTTTTAATGTTTGTGGAATATAGTAACGAATTACACCATATTCATATTCAGTAGATTGTTCTTGCTTATCTTCCTTTTGATATAACTGTAATGCTGGATAACTTCCTTCATATTCTTCTGTACCGAATAGTACACCGAATACACTATCAATACCATTAGCACTTGCAGACTTACCAACATAAGGAACCTGAATAAATTCTAAGGAAGCACATTTTGCAAATGTATTTTCCAAAATAGAACTAATTTGGTTAGGAATAAGCATTTCTTTTAAGTTTGTACAATTATAGAATGCCTCATGCTGAATTTGCTTTAAGGAATCTTGTGGTAACCAAATATGGTCTAATCCTGTACAATTATAGAATGCACCACGTCCAACAATTGTTTCTTTTGTTATAATAACTGTCTTCAATCCAACTGGTAGGAAGAAAGTTGCAGTATGAACGTTTGTATAAGATTGTGTAATTGGATAGAATAGAGAAGTATCTGTTAATAGATCATAAGTTTCCTCATCATCATATCCATTATCAATACCTTCAGCTGTAAGAGTAGCCTTTGGATGAGATAGAGTTTCTCCATCTAAGAATAAACGGCCAAAGATCCAACCGAATGTTGCATCAAGTACATTCTGGTTACCAATACTACTACCAATAAATGGCATATAGATGAATGTAATATTTCTACAGCCCTTAATTGCACCTTCACCAATGAATGTAGTAGATTGAGGAACATCAAATGTTGAAATTAATGTTTCTTGGAATGCAAATGCGCCAATAGATTCAACACTTGATTTATCAGTATTTTGAGCCATACCACCATATGTATATGTCTTATAGCCTTCAAGAATAAAGGTTGTATCATCTACTGTATAGTAAGTTAATATATTTGCATTTTTAAGGGCATCAGCATCAAGAATGCTTACAAGCTTACCATCATCATCTGTCTTAGGATTACGATAAGTATTATAATCAAATGCATCTGTATAGTAAACATCTGTCAATGAAACATTCTTTGCAAATGCACCTGTACCAATCTTAGTTACATTTGGACGAATATAAACTTCAGGTATATTTCTACATTGATAGAACATATAGTCTGCAATATATCCATTTTGAATATCTAAGGCTGTAATACTTGTACAGAATTCAAAGATATGTTCTGGCATATTTTCCTCAAGATATTGAGGTCCTATAACGATAACATCATCTACAGTTGAGTTAAATGTTGTAAGAACTTCGTCATGAGAGAACATATATGCACCAAAGACAATACAATGATTTCTTACATTTTCTAGATCTGTATTATATGCAAATGTATGAGTTCCAATTTCATTCACTGATGCTGGAATATCTAGCTCAGTTATGGAATTCCAACCATAGAATGCATAAGAACCTAAATGCTCTACTTTGTCATCAAATGTAAGCTCTAAGAAATTGCTCTTATGCTTTGTAGGATCATTATAGAATGCATAGTCTCCGATGAATAACAATTCGTTAGGCATAACTGCTGCGAATGAAGCTGGAAGCTCAGCGAATGTTGCTGCACCTGCAAATACGTAATTTCCATTAAACTCTTTTAGATTATAATCCATATAGAATGCATAATCACGAATTTGTAAGATTTCAGGATTGATAGAAACATGAGTTAAATATACCATGTTCATAAATGCACCAAAATCAATAATGCTTTCATCATAAATTGTGACATTTACTAATGAATTAGGGAAAATGTATGAAATTGTTTTATCCTCAGCATAATAGATTTCTGATGCAGTATAAGCAGTATCAGGAATATAAGATAATTTATATTCTGTCAATACACCTAATGGATAATAGTCTGTTATAGTTTCTTCCAAATCACCTTCATCAATTCTTTGATAATGATGCTTAGAAATAATAACTATTTTAACATTAACCTTCTTTGTTTCTTCATCAAATACACGAGTTATATCAGCAAATAGTTCATAGTAATCTACAATAGCTGCCTCTGCAACAAGGTTACGTGTAGAAATACCATAACGAATGACTAACTCTTCATCCTCATCTAATACCTCTGGAAGGATACTAATTTCAGAAGCACTGATATCAGGTAAATAAGCATACATCATATCAAATGCTTTTTCCTTAATATAGTCTTCAATATCCTTCATAGAATATGTCAAATCAGAATCTGTACAAATAGACTCGTAAACATCAACTTTATAGTAAGTAGTTACAATAACAGGAGCTCCCTCAACTTCAGGAGTTGTAGTTACAGTAAATGAATTTACAACATAAACAAGTTTTGTAATCACACCAGATGGTACGAAACGTTCTTCTTGTTCTTCAACAACTTGAACTCCACTAATTTCCACAGTGATTGTTGTAGTTTCATTCTTTTTAACGGAAGTAGCTACAGCTGTCACTTTATAATCACCGAAAGTAAGTACATAAGTTGTTACCGAATTCTTAGTAGTTACAGTAGGTTCAGTTGTTGCATCAAATCCCTCAATACCAGCAAAGTATGCTTTCATTGCGGATACGATTTGATCCTTAATTGTATCATCCTTTTCTTCTTGAGTCATTTGACTATAAGAATCCTTATAGGTTGTAGCTGTATAATTTTCTAAGATATAATAATCAGTCTCACCAAAAATCCAACCAAATAAGCCTTTTTCTTCAGCATATTCAGTAATATCTCCACGTTCTGCACCAACAAATGGAATATGAACAGAAATTAGAGACTTACATCCACTGAATGCAGAGCCTTCAATGTATTGTAAAGATATTGGTAAATATAATTCTGTAATTGAAGAACATTGTGCAAAAGCATATTCCTCAATTGTTTGAACACTAGGATTTACATTTAATTCATCCTCAGTATTTACAGTTGTTAAGCTAGAACAACGATAGAATGCGCCTGCTGGAATCTTTGTAATAACTTGATCAGGATCATCAGCAACACCACCAATAGTTACGCGCTCTAAGTCATAACAATTTGCAAACATATAATTACCTAGGTACGCACCTTGAATATCTGCTTCGATTAAGCTTTCACAGTTTGCGAAAATATAATCTGCAAGATATGGTCCATCATATTCAAATCCTATTTCTGTTGCACCTAGAGTATTTGGTGTAATCAAATTCTTAATAGATGTACAGTAACGGAATGCTTCCTTCTCAATAACACGTACACTTGTAGGTAAGATTACTGTATTACCATCAGTTGTATCTGTCTCACCAATATTAACCATGCTGCTTAAGCTACTACATCTATAGAAACAGCCTTCTGGAATAATACGGATATCGTTACTGATTGCAATATCTCTAAATTCACCATCATATGCAAACATGAAAGGTCCTAAGATATCACATTTTACAGTAGCTCTCTCTAAATGCTTATTATAAGCAAATACATACTTACCAATTTGTTCAACATTTTCAGGAACAATAACTTCAATTGCACTTAAACAGTAGTTAAATGCGAAGTCCTCAATGTTCAACACAGTAGTAGGAATAGTTAATACTGGATCTCCATCTGCATTATTATTATTCATATTAACTAATGATTCGCAATGATTAAATGCTGCAACATTAATTGTTGTTAAACCATCAGCCAAATTAGCAGTTTCAAGACTAGTACAATGATCAAAGATATAGTCACCTAAAATCTTACATTGTACATCAACATAAGTCAAACTTGTACAATATGCAAATGCATATGGACGGATACCTATTGTATTTTCTTCTAGACGATAGTCATCTGGGAATGGATCTCCTACCTTAGCAGGGATAACAAAGTTCTTAACAGTTTCATCATCATATGGAATATGATTTAAATCTAAGAAGTCCTTTTGTTCTTCGTCTAAATATCCTAAATGAATACATTCAGCAAATGCATAAGCTCCGATTGCTCTTAACTCAGAAGGTAAAACAACTACAGCTAATTTAACGCACTGATAGAATGCATAGTCATTAATATTATAGATATTATTAGAGAATTTTACATAGAATAATTCATAACATTTTGCAAATACATTTTGACCTAACTCTTCAATTGTATCAGGCATGATTAATACTCTTAGCTTAGAACAGTTGTAGAATGCATAGTCATCAATCAACTTACAAGCCTCAGTATCATCTGCGAAATGAACAATTTCTAAGTTGATACAGTTATAGCTGTCTCTTGTGCAGATCTGGCGCTGCCGACGATCTT
>JAIDMV010000274.1 GCA_029050385.1 Anaeroplasmataceae bacterium
AAATAAAACTATCTATACTTTACTTATAAATCTTTGTAACCTTGATATCAAAACGATCTAATTTGTTTTGAATTTCATTTAAATAGTTTCTTGTTATAGCATCACAATAGCCTTCTATCTTTTTAGAGGCATCCATAATCTTAGAATTTTGACTTCTAATCTCATCGATATTCTTTTCTAAACTTTCTAAAGGCTTGTCTAAATAGGTTTTCTTTAAATCCTCAAAGGAAGCCTTTAAATCAAATAGCTTCTTGATCTCTAAACGTTCTTCTTCCTTAGCAAGAACAATATCTGCAAAGCGTGTAGTTAAGGATACAAGCATATTTAAGAATGTCATCAAATATGCTGGACGTACTACATACATCTCCTCATATTCAGTAACCTTATAAATCGGAATATCGTTTGGCTTATCTAATTCTAGATTCGAAACAAGGACTGCATATTTACAATCCTTTTTCTTACGATTATTATCTAATGCCTTATAATAATCTGCATTCTTTTTACGATTTACAGAATCCGGATTTTCATCCTTCATATCTAGACATACCTTCGCAAGTAACATATCCTTATGATTAGATTCATAGATACTAAAGATATAATCTGCCTTGCTTCCCTTAGCCTCATCCTCATTACGAACAACCTGATTATCCTTATCCCAGCTACAATTGAAAAGACCATTTTGCATATAGCTTCTCACTTCATTATCACACCAGGATTCTAAATCCTCACCTGTCTGTTTTACATTTAAAGAAGCCTTTTGTCTTTGAAGAAGTTGATATTGCTGATTTAAAGCCTCTAGCTGTTCTTTAAGCTGTAATCTTTCTTCTGCAAACTCATTTTCCTTTTGTCGCAATTGTTCTTCTAACTTAGCTCGTTGTTCTAATTCTAAGCGTTCCTTTTGGCCAAGCACATCTCTAAGCTGTTGATTTAATTGATTGACTTGTTCTGTATATTTCTTCTCTGTTGCTAAACGTTCGTTAGAAAGTTTAACTTCCATTTGATTTTGAAGATTAGAAAGCTGAGATTTCAAATCCATAATTTCAAGCTGATGCTTTGAAGAAGCCTCACTTTCTTTTTGCAAAGTGACTTGTTTTTGTTGTTCTATCTGTGAATTCAATCTTTGAATTTCCAAACTATATTTATATTCTTCATTCTTCTTTAAAGATTCAAGTTCTTGAGCATATTTATCCTTTATCCCCTGCAATTCTGAATTCTTTTTTTCAAGTTCTAAGTTATGCTCAAAAGAAAGAGAATTTTTTAATTTCTCTATTGCTTGGATGTTTTCCTTTTTTAAAGAATCTATTTCACTTAAAAGCTGTTGTTTATCTAAAGAATGCTGATTTTCTAAATCCTTTTTTTCTTGATTTAACTTTAGATTTAGCATCTCTTTATACTCTTCTAGCTTTTTGTTATATACTGCATCTTTCCCCGCTAAAACAGCATTTTCAATCTGCTTAAAATCTACATTAGAAATGCTTGTTAAATCGATGTAATCTCCTTTAACTGCATCCTCTTCTAAAACTAATGTATTTTTATCTCTTACAATGACCTGAATTTTCTTCATTTTACTCACATCCTTAACTTGTATTTTACCATAAAACATTATGAATTTCGACAACTTTTCATATCTTCCTTGAATTTCTTAAAACTTTCTAAAGCTGAAATCGTATAAAACATAAGTTTTATAAAATACTAGAAATAAGAGATGATGAAAATGAACGTACAAGAGCTTTATCCAACCTTAGGTCTTAATGCTGAAGTGCTAGGAATAACTACAAATTCCAAGCGTGTTAAAAAGAATTTTATATTTGTTGCAATAAAAGGAAATAAGCATAATGGCAAAAAATATATTCATGAGGCCTTAGAAAATGGGGCATGTTTAATTGTGACAGACCAAATGGTTTTGAAAAACTATAATCACATTCGTGTACGAAATGCGAAAAGAGAATACATTAGACTTTTGCAAGCTTTTTATCATTATCAGCACGATATTTATACTGTAGGCATTACAGGAACAGATGGAAAAACAACTACCGCAAACATTTTAAACCAAATTTTTGATGTAGCTAAAAGTTCTGCCTATATTGGGACTAATGGTATTTCTTATTTAAAGAAAAACATCAAAACTAAGCATACCACTCCTACTCCAGATTTATTTTATGAAGCCTATAGCGTTTTAAGAAAGCATCATATTAATGATTTAGTTATGGAAGTTTCTAGTGAAGGTATATTAGATGGTCGAATTGAGAAATTAGAATTTGATGGAGCCATATTTACTAATCTTTCTCATGAACATTTAAATACACATAAAACAATGGATAATTATTTCAAAACAAAAGCTAAACTATTTGAAGGCTTAAAGAAAAATGGTCTTGCGGTAATCAATAGTGATGATTTTTATTCTTCTGAGGTTGCTTCCTATACAAAAGCCAGAGTGGTTACCTATGGAATAGATACAGGTATATACCAAGCCAAAAATATCAAGCTCGGACTTTTAAATTCAGAGTTTGATGTATATTTTAAAGGCTTATTTTTAGAACATTTTAAACTACCTCTTTTTGGAAAATTTAATATTTATAACGCCTTGGCAGCCATCGCTTATGCAAGTGAACTAGGGATTGATTTAAAATACATAAAGGAAGGTATTGAAACTCTTCTTCCCATTGATGGTAGATTTATGCATTTTAAAAACAAGAACAATATCACAGGTATTGTCGATTTTGCACACACTCCAAATGCATTAGAAAATCTTTTGAGAAATATTCGAGAGTTTAAAAAAGGAAAGATTATTTCTATACTAGGGGCTCAAGGAGAAAAGGATAAATCCAAGCGAGCTAAGATGGGCACAATCGCTACCAACCTTTCTGATATTACCATCTTCACTTCTGAGGATCCTAAGCATGAAAGTCTTTTTGGAATCCTTTATGATTTAACAGAAAATCTAAAAGATAAGGAATACTATATGACACTTAGCCGTAAAGAGGCGATTACTTTAGCTACTAAACTAGCTGAACCAAATGATATCATTGTAATTACAGGCAAAGGAAATGAAACCAGTGAGCAAATCTATGATTATCATTTCAAGCATAATGATTATACCTTACTAAAAAACGCTCTAGATGCCTAGAGCGCTTTTTGCTAGCTTATCTGCCATATCATTGTATTTATCATTGCTGTGGCTTTTTACTTTGATGAAATGGATTTTAATTTTATCCTTTACTTCATTTTTAAACTTTAAATATACCTGTGCAATAGGCGAATTTGCCTGCCAAGCTCCAGTATACCACTTTTCGATTCCAACATAGTCATAAATGAGATTCAATTCCTTTATACCATGATGAATGGCATATTGTATAATGTACCCAGCTCCCTTGATTTCTCCCGCAACATTTCTAGCTTGGGAATACTCATCTGCCTCATACTTCTTACTAAAAGTTTGATAGGTTCCTTCAATAATTAAAACTCCACCAAAGGAATAACATCCTGTTTTAATATCATAGGAGCCGTCAATGTAGGCAGTAGGAATTTTATAATCAAGAGCTACTTCTTCAACATTTAAATAGCATTTTGCTTCTTCTAGAGTTTTAAAGCTTTTATACTGGATATTTTTTTTGCCAACTAAATATTCTTTACAAGCATCCCAAGAGATAAATATATCTTTTCCATCTTGATGCTTGACAGCATAATATTTCATAAATCTCACCTGATAAGTATACTATCAAATTTTAAAGTTTTTTTCAAGAGAAAAAGCTTTTCAAATTGAAAAGCTCTTCTTTATACTTTCTCTATCGGTGCATTATTCTTAAATAATGTTTTACATTTTTCTACTGTCCTAGGAACCAAATCAATCAGCTTCTCAGCAATGTGTGTACTTTCATCAATAGAAAGTAAGCTTACTTCTCCCTTATTGATGACCAAAAATGCAATTGGTGTAATCCCAAAGCCACCACCAGCGCCACCGCCAAATAGAACCTCTTCTTTACTAGAGTTTGGTTTAATATCACTACCACCACTGACAAATCCTAAATGAAGCTTTGAAACAGGAATAATAAGTGTTTCACCTTCAGTAATTGGTGTTCCTATAATTGTATTCGCGTCAATCATTTCTTTAATTTTATTCATTGAAACGTTTAATAAATCTGTAATATTTCCCATTATATCA
>JAIDMV010000275.1 GCA_029050385.1 Anaeroplasmataceae bacterium
AAATTCTTATGATGATCAATAATAAATACCTCTTTTGCAAGCTTGTATCGTTCATCTGAAACCATATGAGATACTGCCACATCGGTAATGATGACAAAAGCATTTTTGTAAGCTTCATCTGATATCTCATCCATACCTCCTAAAAAGGCATAACGAGCACTCATATCGCCGACCATATAAATTTTTTTATTTGGATATGCATTCTTCAAGACAAGCGCTAAGCCTCTTTGACTTCCTAAAGCATCTAAATCCGGTCTAGAATGTCTATGGAGAATAATCGTATCATATTCTTTAATTTTTTGAAAAAGTTTTTCTTTCATATTTCTTCACCAAATCCATTATAAAGGAAAAGTTAAAAAAATAAAAGGGCAAAGGCCCTTTAATTTGTAATATTTGCAAACTTTTCAATGATTTTTCCTACAAGTGGATGTCGAACTACATCAAAGGTTTCAAATTCTAGAACAGCTACTTCTTTTAAATCTTTAAGCATTTCTGAGGCAATCTTTAAGCCAGAACGCTTTGATGAAGGTAGGTCAACTTGCGAACAGTCTCCAGTAACAATCATCTTGGAATGAAAACCTAAACGGGTTAAAAACATCTTTAATTGGTCTACTGTAGCATTTTGTGCCTCATCCAAAATGATAATTGCATTTTCTAATGTTCTTCCTCGCATATAGGCAAGTGGAGCAATCTCTAATACCTGCTTTTCTATTAAAGCATTCGTTCCTTCTACACCAAGCATATCATATAAGGCATCATATAAAGGTCTTAAATATGGATCAACCTTTTCCTTTAAGTCGCCTGGAAGAAAGCCTAGAGACTCTCCAGCCTCTACGGCAGGTCTAGTTAGGATGATCTTTTGAATGGCTCCTTTCTTAAGCTGAGTAACTGCATAAACCACAGCCAAATAGGTTTTACCAGATCCTGCTGAGCCAATAGAGAAAATCAAGTCTCTATGATCTAAAAATTTTAGGTATTCTGCCTGTTTTAAAGTCTTAGGATAAATGGGTTTATTGTTTTGTGTATATCCCACTGCTTTTCTTGTTTTTAAAAAATTGAGATATTCTTCCTTACGAGTGGCTTCTATAATCTTTTTTAAATAGATGATATCTCGTGTTGTAATATGGACTCCTAGACTAGATATATCAATCAATGCCTGCATAAAAACTTCAAGCTTATCAATTTGACTAAGGTCTTCTAGATCACACAAAACAGAATCTCCATGAACATCAATTACACATCCAAAAAGCTCTTCTATTGTTTTCAAATTGTCGTTTTGAATTCCACATATATTTTTTGCATCACTGGCATTTTCAATTCTACAGCTGAGTTTCAAAAAAATCACTCCTTTACACTTAATGTACCAATGGATTCATATTTCTTCACGATAAAGGTAAAGGTATAAGAATCCTCTGTTTCTACAGTCTTAGTATTTGTAATAGCAATGATTTTTTCTAAAGAATTACTGATGTGAGTGTCAAAATCCTCTTCAATTCTTTTCTTAGCCTCTTCTAAGGCAGTATCTATGCTATACGTTTTAATTATAGCATTTTTTTTCGTTTCTGCAATTTTTTTTAAAGAAAAGAAATCAAATAAATTGAAAACCGAAGATTCTTCTTTATCAAAAAGGTCATAGGATTTCTTTTTCCCAATGGAAAAATTCATATTAAATAAAGATAAATCATAATAGCTGGAGGTTTCATCTGTTACTTGTTCTAGGTTAATTTTTTTCATAATTTCAATTTCCATTTTATCATATGTAGTTGCCATCACAAGACCCCTTACGCTATTATTGCCTTCAATTAAAAGGTCTCCTTCTCTAACATATTTATTTTTAGAAACCATACTCTTACCACTATATACATAAAATACATCTACTACTCCATCTTTTTTAGCAACGATATCTCCAATAACAGGTGTATCTATTGTATAGTTCGCTTCATCTACATTTGCAATGTAAACAGAGATAACATTGTTTTTACAGGAGACATTGATAAAAGGATATTCAAAATAGGTCTTTTGCATATCACGTGAAAATTCCTTATAATTCAGACTACAAAAGTCAAAGCACAACAATTTCTTATAGCTAGATTTAATTCGATATTCTATTTCGTGATTGATTGGAGTTTCTCGGTTAAACTCGATTTTCTTTACACGATAAATATTCATATAGAGGATAGAAAATAAAAATAAAATTCCTGTAATAAGGAGTCCATATCTAGAAAAAAAGCGAAGCACCTTAGACTTCATACTTTCTATAATCTTAAACTCATAGTTTGTCCGTTTTAAAATATTAAATGATCCACCCTCAATTTCAAAGGTTACCTCATCATCATTGATTACTAAGTTACTAGAAATAATCTTGTTACTGATTCTAAAGTAGTCATCCTTGTTCATCTTAATCTTGTATATCATGTCATCATTCTCCCATTTCTATTTTGACGATACCACCTTCAATTACAATACAGTCCTTATCTAGCTTTAATACCTTCAAATCATGTCCCACTATATTTATTTTTTCAAGTGATATTAAATCACTATCTATTTGCTGAATTTGCCGATAATTGCTGATGGATAAAATATTTTTATAATATTCAAATTGCATTCTTTTCACCTGTATTTATAATATGAAAAAAGGTGGTATAGACCACCTACAAATGTAATGATTTATGTTCAAAAGTCAATAGTTCATCCGTTACAGGATGACGAAAGCTTAAAGAATACGCCTCTAAAGGAAAATCATAAGAATCTATTTTATGGCGGCTTCCGTATTTGGCATCACCATATAGAGGATGACCAATACTAGAAAGCTGACATCTGATTTGATGAAATCTTCCTGTTTCTAAGGTGATATCTAAAAGTGTCTTATCCTCTTTAAAGTCTATAGCTGTATAGCTAAGAATCGCTTCTACTCCATTTGGATGAGGGTAGCTTTTCTTTTCCTTTTCATTTTTTAGTAAATAAGACTTTAAAGTTTTGCTGCCCTCTATCTTGCCTTCTACAATAGCCAAATATTTCTTCTTAAAGGTATGCTCTTGCACCTGTTTTGTGAGTCTAGAGGCCGCCTTAGAGGTTCGTGCAAAAACCATAATCCCACTTGTAAATAAATCTAGTCGATGCACTAGCCCCAAATACACATTTCCTGGCTTGTGATATTTTTCTTTGATATAGTCTTTTAAAAGTGTAAGCATATCCTCCTTATCACTTCCATCAGCCTGTGATAAAACCCCTTTTGGCTTTAAAGCTACAAGAATATGGTTGTCTTCAAATAAAATCTCTATCATTGACGTTCCTTCCACTTCTTTAAAACCTTAACCAGAGCTTTCAAAGTAGGCTTATCAAAACTATTTTGGCTATAAACTAAATAAATGCCTTGGGTCGCCTTAAAGTTCAAAAGATCCATCCGCTTTACATCCTTTAATTGTTCACAAAGTTCTGCATACATAAAGCCAATGCCATCTTTACTTTTGATCAGTTCTCCTAAAAGAAAAGGGGAATTAGAATGAAAGGTAGGCACTTGAGAAATATTGATATTACTGCTTTTCAAATTATAAAGTGTACCTTCGCACATTCCATTGTTTGGAGCACCTAAGATAATTGGATTATTCTTAATCATATCACGAGTTACTCTTTTAATTTCCTTAAACTTTCCCTCTGTATAACAAACCGGAACGATAGACATCGTATCTAGCAAAATTCCATCAAATGCATCATCGTCATAGGATCCATCTACTATCGCAAAATCAAGCTTTCCTTCTTTTAAGTAAGTGAAAATATCTGCAGAGGATAAAGTCATCAAATTGGCATTTGAATTATACACTTCAAATAATAGGCTAAGTAAATTTTTCTTTGCGCATAAAGCAATAGCCTCATTTGTAATTCCTAAGGACAATGTCTTTTTTAAAGATAGGGAATCTGAAATGGCTTCTGTTAGTTCTCTGGACTGGTTCATCATTCTTCTAGCATATTCTACTAGGATTTGACCTTGTTTGGTTAATTCAAAGCCTTTATTTCCAGTAAATAATACAATATCAAACTCTGTTTCCAAAGATTTAATATGATGGGTTACGGCAGGCTGAGTGATAAATAATCGCTGTGCTGTCTTCGTATAATTTTTTACTTGAACAAGTGTTAAAAGGGTTAACAATCTTGGATCATTCATTTGCCTCACCTCATAAA
>JAIDMV010000276.1 GCA_029050385.1 Anaeroplasmataceae bacterium
AAACCAAGTAATCCTTATTTTTTTATTCTTCTAAATCATGTAATCTATCTAAGAATTCAGATTCCGTAACATTCTTCTTTGGTGTTTCACGCTTAGATACTTCTACCATTCCCTTTGTCTTGTTAGGTAAAGCGATCGTACCAGCACCACTAATACATCCATGAGGACATGCCATACCTTCTAAAAGGTAGCCATTATATTTACCTGCCTTTGCATCCTTTAATAGCTTACGGCAATTCTCTAAGCCTTGAGCTGAAGCAACTTTAATCTCTACATCAGGATGTGTCTTCTTAATTGTATTGACCACTGCTTGAGCAACACCACCTGCCACTGCAAATCCTCTACCATCTGCAGTTGTAACATTTTGAAGTGGTTTTTCCTTCAAAGTATTGAAATCAACCTTTTTAGCTGAAAACATACCCATCAACTCTTCAAAGGTTAAAACAAAATCTACATCACTTCTAACTGCGGTTCTTGACGCTTCTAGTTTTTTGGCTGAACAAGGTCCAACAAATACAATCTTACAATTAGGATGTTTTTTCTTTACCAAACGAGCAGTTAAAACCATCGGAGTTAAGGCCATAGAAATATTATCTTTATATTCAGGGAATTCCTTTTTCGCCATAACGGACCAGCTTGGACAACAAGATGTTCCCATAAACTGTAATTTAGATGGAACATTAGCCAAGAAATCCTCTGCTTCTTCATACGTACATAAGTCAGCACCAATAGATACCTCATATACACCTGTGAAGCCCAATTGACCCATCGCATCATCAATTGTTTTCAAATTTACTTTAGGACCAAACTGTCCAACAAAAGCAGGTGCCATAAGCGCATAAATTTCATCCTTAGCCTTAATGGACTGAACGACCTGGAAAATCTGAGATTTATCTGCAATTGCTCCAAATGGACAATTCACAATACACATACCACAAGAAACACATTTTTCATAATTGATCTTAGCACGTCCAAATTCATCAGATTCAATCGCATGCATACCGCACGCTTTTTCACATGGTCTTTGACGATGAACAATAGCTTTATAAGGACAAACATCCAAACATCTACCACATTTAATACATAACTCTTGGTTGATTTTTGAAATACCATTAGAAATTCTTATCGCATCTTTAGGACAAACATTTGCACAAGGGTTAGCAAGACATCCTTCGCAAGCATCTGTGACATGATAGGAATCTGTAGGACAGGCATTACAAGCAAAATCTATTACATTTACTAGAGGTGGCTCATAAAATCTCTTTGTTATGATTGCATCCTCTATTCCTTTAGATATAGGAGCATGCTCATCAGCACTTCTTACAGGAAGACCAATTGCTAAACGAATACGTTCTGCAACTATAGCTCTTTCTAGGAAGATAGATTCACGATATTTTGCCTGACCATTTAACATCTGGTAAGGAATTTCTTCTATTCTTGAATAATCTCCTTCATAGGCAAGCTTTGCTACCTCTTCGAATACGTTTCTTCTTATTTTTAATATAGATGAATAACTTTCTATCATAAAAAAATACCTCCGACTTCCCAATATTAATTATACAAGTTAATACTATAAATCGCAAGGTATTTCAATTTATTTTTTTATTTATTTTAAGATTCTACAAGCTTTGTTTCTTCTGCATGAAGATGAGCGGTATTTAAAATACACTCCGAAATATTTTCTAAATGGTCGCCCATACGCTCTAGATTAGATAAAATCTCTACATAATGATCTGCATTTAAATAGGAGCATGCTCCACTATCAATACGATGAACATGACGTTGATGGAAGAAAGCTTCTAGCTTATCGACCTGATCTTCTAAAGCATTAACCTCTAATGCCTTAGTTTTATCCCAACCATAAAATGCCTCAAAGGTTGTATTTAGCATTTGGATTACAGTCCCATAAAGTTGTTCTAGATCCTGTTTGCCATCCTCTGAAAGCTCCTTATTCGTAGAATATCTGTCATCGAAAAATTCAAATAGATTCGTACAATGATCACCTATACGCTCCAAATCCTTAATGGCATCCAAATAGGCAGATAGTAAAGTGGAATTGGATTTACTCAAATCAGAAAGCGTAAGCTTAATTAAATAATCATGAATTCTTTTATCTAGTTCATCGATGGTTTCTTCTATTTCCTTTGGCTTATCTCCGTAAGAGAGTTTACTATCAAAGCTATAATCCTTTGCCATAGAGACATATTCTGTAACACATTTACACATATAATCAATAGACTTTTTTGCAAAAGTCAATGAAAATCCTGGAGACTTCTCAATTAAGGAATAATCTAATAAAGAATCCAAAATAGTCTGTTGCTCATTAGGTTTATCCTTAAATAACTTTTCTGTAAATTTAACCATAACCTTAATTAAGAAGAACATAATAAAGGTTGTCACAAAATTGAACAATAAATGGGCAATTGCTATGGTCATTTTCGGATGTGGTCCCAGACCCGATAGCATTGACCCCTCTATAATCTCCATCAATTTGGAAAAAGGCCATAAGAGAGCCAAGAACAAGATAGCTCCCACAACATTAAACATAACATGGACAAAGGCTGTTCGTTTTGCCTGAACACCTCCACCGATACCTGCAATACAAGCTGTGATTGTCGTACCAATATTACAACCTAGCATAATTGGAATTGCACCAAAAACAACGATAAAACCCTGTTGATATAACGTCTGTAATATACCTATTATTGCGGATGAAGATTGAACAAGTGCTGTTAAGGCTGTACCAATTAACAATCCTAAAATAGGCTGATCAGAAATAAATTTAAACAGACGTGTCGCTTCTTCTTCATAAGCCATAAGAATTGTATCAAGTGCATCTCCCATCGTCTTCAAACCGAAAAACAACATACCAAAGCCAAAGATAACCTTACCAATTTCTGACCCTTTTTCATTTTTGATAAAGAAAATCATTAAAGCTCCTAATCCTACAAAAATAAGGGAATAGCTTTCAATATTCATACCAATAAAAAAGGATGTAATGGTTGCTCCAATATTTGCACCTAAAATAACACCAATCGCTTGAGGAAAGGTCATCAGTCCTGCACGTACTAATCCTATGGTTAAGGCAGTCGTTCCCGAAGAGGACTGAATTACCGCAGTAACTAAGGTACCTACTAAGATTCCCTTGATTGGAGTATTTGTTGTCTTTTCAATAATTGTTTTTAGCTTGTCACCAGCAATCGTCTTCAAAGAATCTCCCATCTGATTGATTCCATATAAGAATAATCCCAAGCCACCTAAAACTGCTATAAGCTCAAGAATAATTTGGCTGGCACTTAAACCTGTACTTAAGAACATAAGTAACCTCCAACATATCTTTATTTTATAATTCTATTCTTATTTTGCCATAATTTTACAAATGTATTATATCAAATAATCTATGGATATACAAGAAAAGATGCAAAATGCATAAGAAAAGACATAGATGCATAAATGCCATCTATGTCTCTCATTTCCATTATAACTGATTTAAAAAATCCTGTAAGGAACCATCCATAAAGCTAGATTTTAAAGCAAATAGATATGTTTTTTCATTAATCATAACGCTTTTACCATCTAACGCAAAGGTAGCTCCTGCAAAGAATGCCAATAGCTTGTTTGCAGCCATAGGCTCTAAATTATCAAAGTTTAATACAAGAGGATCTCCTTTTTTTAATCTTTTCACAAGTTCTGCAGCCTTCGCATCATCATCACTAATTTGTTCCATAATGATACGATCACTTGCTAGTTCCTCATTAGAAAGATTTTTAGATGCCTCCTCATATTCGTTTCTTTTTTTTCCGAACAATCCCATTATTCTACTTCCTCCTCAATCTCATCATCTGATTCTGAATTCTCTTTTGTAGTCATAGGAAGAACAGTGGCCTTTGTTCCTTGACGAACCATAATTAAGGTTGTCTTAGCAAAGCCCTGAAGAATATCCATACGCTGAGGTGGGCAGGCAATGATAACCTGAAGTGGCATAGAATTAATGAAACTCATCATCGCATGCATACGATTAGCATCCATCTTATCAAATACTTCGTCGAATAATACTAAACCAATAGGATCTCCAGAAACAGCATTTCCCTTTGTATATACACGAACGAAGGATGCAATAATTGCAACATAGAATGGAACCTGTGTTTCACCACCGGATTTTTCCTTAAATACCTTAGAATAAGTCATTGTATCGCCATTCTTATTGATGATACGAATATCATAATCCATGTAGGTACGGTAATCTGTAAATTTATTGATTGCACCATTACTATTGACTTCATCAACAGATAAAGTTTCAAACAATTCACGGATTTGTTCATCATACTTTTCTTGGAAAGCATATGTTAATAAACCACCGCCACCTGGCTCTAAATCTGAGGTTACCATATCATAGAAGGATGCATATTCACTACTTCTAGGGAAGATAAACTCATAGTGATCATCACCAAATGTAATATTGGACAATGTCTTATTGATTTGCATAATTTCTTGTTCAGCAGTCAAGATATTATTTCTTAACTTAGCAATGAAGTCTTCCTTAAATACAACCTCTGCAGCCTCTCTAGCACTACGAACTCTTTGTTCATATTTGATAAGCTCTGTTTTCTCTAACTTATTTAATTCTGCTAAGAACTTATCAATTTCAGTTAAGCCAATAGAGAAGGTAGAACTATATGTATTAATATAGCCATACTGTTTAGCAACAAGCGTATCAGATAATAGCGTGAAGCTTGCCTCCTCTGTCTTATACTTTTCCTGATATTCATTGAAAGCAGTCTTAAAGTTCTTATTTAAAACTAAAGCCTTATATTCATCCTTAGCCTTTTGTTCTAATACAACTGAACCGCCAGAAAGCTCCTCTAATTCATTTTCTAATACAACTAGTTCATTACCCTTATTGAAGATAATTGTATTTAATGCTTCAATTGCATTATCAATACCACCTATCTCCTTACTCAAGGCTAACTTCTTAGCATCACATGCCTTGATTGTATCTAATACCTTATCATAGTCCTCTTGAAGTTCAGAAGGTGTTGCAGTCTTCTGACGCTCAGCCTGCTTAGATAAATCCTCTAAAGTATGCTTTTCCTTTTCTAATAATAATGCCTTATCTAAATCTTCAATTAATGGACGAACATCAATTTGATCGATTAAGCTTAACATCTTATTTAAGTTTTCAATTTGGCCATTTAAGGCAACATATTCATTACGAGCAATATCAGCCTTTTCATGCCATAATACAGCTTGCTTAGAAGCAGCATTTTTACCGATAAATGGCTTTTCCACATTTGGATTTAAGCTTGTAACAGCATATCCACGATAAATCAATAAATCATTTGTGATAGAGGTTTGATAGTTTTCAAGCTCCATCGCATCATTACACATAATGACATTACCACAGGTATAGTTGATATAGCATCTTGCATCTTGGTTTTCACTTTCAAGAATAGAGGCAAGGGATTTAGCTTCATAACGAGTAAATTTAGAAATTTGCTTAGTATTCACTAAACCAATACCATATAGACGATATTTGTTTTTAATTCTTGAATAAATTTGTAAAGCTTGGTCGAAATATCTTGGTTCAACAATCATATTGAAACGACGATTTCCTAAGAAAATTTCAATTGTATCTGCCCAATTAGGATCTGTGATTTCACAGATTTCTGCAAAAATATGAACCTTGATATCATAATTATAAATTCTCTTTAAGCCCTCTTCTATTTCAGCACGAATCTGTAAAAGCTGAGTAGGGAAGTTTACACGGTTTTGATCTAAGCCCTTTAGATTCGTTGAAATCTCATTGATTTGGGCAACTAGTGCACGCTTCTTTGTATCTAAAGAACCAAGCTCTTGATTCATTTTGTTTTGAACTGCAGTTAAACGAGATTGATAATCCTTTAGCTTCATCTTAGAAGCTTCAACATCCATCGTATTAATTTGAACTAAGGATAAGTTCGCCATCTCTGCAAATAGACGTTCATTAGAAATCTTTCTTAAATCATTGATTGCATTTT
Source organism: Anaeroplasmataceae bacterium (assembly GCA_029050385.1). Classification (GTDB taxonomy): domain Bacteria; phylum Bacillota_I; class Bacilli_A; order Acholeplasmatales; family Anaeroplasmataceae; genus Pelethenecus. Next base: position 6,018 of record JAIDMV010000276.1, read on the forward strand.
TATAATTGGTTGCACGCTTTAAGAAGACTTGTTGATTTGCTTCTAAAGAGGTAATATTTGTCTGTGTTTTTAAAATTTCACGATTAATATATTCCTCTGCCTTAAAGGTATCATTATTACTTAATGCATTATATAAATCACGAGAACGTTCATTTAATGCTAAAAGCTCTTGATCAATAGAAATAATTTCTTGTTCCTTCATGACACGTAAAGCTTCTTGTTGTTCAATTTGACGCTTTGCATCTGTGATTTCATTTCTAATCTCTTCTGTGTCAAATAAATGCATCAAATATTGAATATAGTTTTTACGTTCTTCAATTCCCTTTAATTCTTGATAAATACTGTCAATCTCTTTTAAATCTGTAATTTTCTTATTGATGAGTTTTAATGTATTTTCTAACTCTTTATAAGAACGGATAGAGTCTTTAATTGCAGTTACATCAATATCTTTTTCCTCTAAGATATTTTGGTAAATAAAGTCCTTAACATCAGCGATTGGCTTGAAGGCTAGTGCCTTAGGAATCAAACGATAAAAATCCTCGTTGATAGAACCAAAGGCAGTTCTAAAACCACGTTTAGCTTCTTTCTTCGTTAAGAAAAATTCAAAGTTTGGATTCTTCTTACGGAAATCTACAGTGCCATAAATTTGATGGTCCTCAGAAACAAACATAGAATCATTGATTGGTTCAAAGGTACGATAGAATAAAGTTTTAACTGGTAATAACTCACCGAAAGCATCAATTACAGCACCAACTGCAAATCTAGAATCAGTACGCTCATCATAAAACTCTAAAGCGATATGACCAGAAACATCACCATTTCTTAAATATTCCTTGTCATCCATACCTAACTTACATTTAACATAACCACGTAAATCACGTTTACCCTTTTCATTAGCTGCAAGGTTAAACATAGTATCTCCTGCTGTTAAAATATAAGTAATAGCATCCATAATGGTAGATTTACCTGATGCATTTGGTCCGGAAAGTAATGTATTTCCTTCAATTTCAATTGTTTCATTTGAAAGATAATGCCAATTAATTAAACGAATCTTAACTAATTTTTTCATTCTTTGTCACCATCCTCTTGTGAAATCTTTGAAATAGTTTGATATACTTCATTCACATCCTCACTCTTAATTGCCATTAAAATAGTTGGCAATATAACAATACGACAAGCGGATGAAGTAACATCTCCTGTAACCTCAATTAGGTTATATCTTCTTAGCAAACGAACTGCAGATACTAAATCTGTTTTGTTCAGTTTTCTTTTAATTTGTAGATAGTCATATTTATCATGAATATCTGCAACACTACAAACGATATTGTCATTTAAGGAGGTATCCTTAGCCTTTTCATGATATAAAACACGTAAGATTAATAAAATAATAGATTCATCTCTTCTAAGTTTTAAAGTGTTAGAAGCTGATGCTCCCTCTAGCATAACACAGCCTGAGGCAGTATCTAAATTAATTTCATAACCTAAAATTTTGAAGAATTCATCAAATAAATCCTTAAAGCTCATTAGGAAATAATAGCTTTCTTTATTGTCTTTCTTGTCTCTACATAAAAAGGTAGTTGCTAATAGTTTATTTGCAGTATCTTTAAACTGATTCTGTTGTGCAACAGTCATTGTTTCATATGCACTAAGCATTCTTACCCTCTCCTTTCAATTTTAAAATCTTTTAATCGATATTTTTTATGTTCTATTACAGTATCTAACACTGTTATTGTATAATCTAAGCTTGCAGCATACATCAAGCTATACACTGTCATTAATACGGTAATATTCTCTGAATTATACGAAATGACTTCACTCGCTTGAAGCTTATTCTCTACCATATTTGCCTCTAAGAAGTTTTTGATTTCAACTTCATTATAAGCAGACTTGAATTGTTGTAGGAATTCTTGAGTTAGTGTAAAATCTAAGCTGATTGCATCTAAAGTCTGATTATAATTTCTTGTATAGCTTCCTCTTGGAGAATATAAAGAATTATCTTGCGTAAAAATCTTGGTTTGATTTAAAGTGTACATTGTATCTACTAAACGCATAGCCTTATCAATTTTACCCTTTTCATTGGAATTCTTGATATGCTTTAATACTGTGTTGAGTTTACCAATGATATTATCATCCTCACTCAACAAGAATTTAATCTTTCCAATAGTTGAATTGATATAAGTTCTATTCTTGTTATCAATCTCTGTGACAAATGTGTCAATTGAATTAAAAACATCAATGACCTCATCAATTGCTTTAGAAGCTTTTTGTGTAGCAATATCTACCGCAGGGTATCTTCTCTTATAATCATTAACAATCATACTCATCGCAAATTCATCATTAGCTAACTCCTCTAACTTTGAAACGATGGATAATCGGTAACGATTAATGTTATCTGAGGTTTTCATTCTAAGATAGCTTCTATCATAAATCTCTGTTTTGAATGTCATTAAACGCTCCATTAAGTCTTTTATCTCTGAAGTCTCAACAACACTACTGATATATTCTTTTAATCGACTATCTAATCTACGTAAAGCTCGAATCAATTGCTTTGTATTATTATAAACAGCATTAAACTGTGTCACATAATCAGCATTATCTGGATTATTTAAAATTGAATAAATTGTATAGATATATCCTTGATACTCGTTGACATAAATCTCATAGGATTCTTGATCATCTCCATAGGATTCAGCAGCCATAGGATATGCTGTAATTAAAGCTTCACATATCGTAATTGCCATATCTGAGAAATTCAAGATTTCCTCATAGTCATTGGTAACATCTATATATATCCAACCACACTCTTCCATTCTTCTTAGAATATAATTTGCAAGCTCACGTTTGGATTGAGGATTTGATTCTTCATCTTCCTCATCCTCAACATCATACAAGTAAGAGCTATTATCTAAGAAATTTACTAAGTCATCTACTACAATTTTCTTTTCTATTCCTAGAATAGAACCCGTCTCATAAGTCTTAAAGCTTTGTAATATTGAAGCTAAATAAATACGCTTATTTTTAGACGCTAGTAAAGAGAAAAAATTATCTGGTATCATACCAAAAAAATCCATAGCTTTTTCCCACCTATCTTTTTTCACTATTTTAGTCTATTTTATCAAAAAATCGTAATAAATACAAGAAAAAGCCCCATATTTTTCAATAAATATGAGGTTCTTTTTAAATATATATTTAAAAGCTTATGATTTTTCAGCTTTTAAAAGATTTATTTCTTCTTCTGTAAGGAAGCGATACTCCCCTTCTTTTAAATCCAAAGGTAATTCTAATCCACCAAAGGATATTCTTTTTAATGAAGTAACCCCCATCCCTAGAATCTGCATCATTCTTTTTATTTGATGAAACTTTCCTTCATAAATTGTTATTTTACCTTTTTGAGGTTCAAGTAAAATGAATTCAGCTGGCTTACAGATATAACCATCCTCTAATACAATGCCCTCTTGAAATTGTTTTATAAAAGATTCCTTAAATTCTCCTGTGAAGGTCAGTTCGTACGTTTTGGCAACATGATGCTTAGGAGATAGAAGCTCATGAGCTAGCTTACCATCATTGGTAATCAATAAAAAACCTGTTGTATCTTTATCTAAACGCCCTACTGGGAAAAGTCCTTTTTGGGTTTCTTCTATTAAATCTAAAACCGTTGGTTCTTTAGAATCAAAGGTGGCACTCACATACCCTTTGGGCTTATTGAGTAATAAATACATCTGTCTTTGATATTCGACAGACTGATTTAAAATGATGATTTCATCTTTTTCTTCATCCACTTTAATATCATCATCAAATACAGCTTCACCATTCAAAAGGACGTATCCCTTACGAATAAAGTTTTTTACTTCCTTTCTAGAACCATATCCCATATGAGCAAGCAATTTGTCTAGTCGCATACATCAATTTCCTTAATGTCATCTTTAATTTCATAACACATTTCATCCTCATAGGAAGCATCTGTAATTGCCTCATCTGGCATGACAAGATATTTGATTTCTCCACTTGCCAAAACTTCTTTATTCTCGTTAAATATTTTACATTCCGCGATAAAATATCTATTCGTTTTTTTTATGATTTTGCCAATTCCTTTCAGTTCTTCATTGTAAGGAACAGGCTTACGATACTTTGTCGATAAATCTAAAGTCACAGCCAGCTTTCTTGGTTCTAATACCCAGAATGCTCTACATGCAAGCTCATCTAGCATTGCGCTAATCATTCCTCCATGAACACGTCCAGGAT
>JAIDMV010000277.1 GCA_029050385.1 Anaeroplasmataceae bacterium
TAATTCTTCCTGTTATAATCACAGTGTTCATAATTGTTTTAAAAAAGAAAAAATATGAAAAGGATTAAGTATTTTTGTGTCATTATTCTCCTCCTTTTCGGATCTTTTGTAATCCACGTTCACGCAGAGGAGGAGGCAAACACACATGTTCATATCGTCGACTATGACCATCCGATTCCCTTTGAAGAAATTAAAGCACGTTATACTTCTTACGATGCAGTAGATGGTAATCTTACAGAAAGGTTAATCTTTCAGTCCGAGTACGAGGAAGATTATAACAAAAACAGCTTATCCGTAAAATCATATCCGCTTTACGTTTCTGTAACAAATTCTAGAAACAAAACTATAAAATGGGAAGATGAGATATCTGTAAGAGATTTCACTGCACCTATATTAAGTTCTCCAGAAAAGGAGATTTCCATAGATCTCTCTAAAGAGGATGTCCAAGATATTCTTTCTTCTATGCTTACTATTATAGATAATTATGATACAACATTTAATTCTTTTTACTTTGAAGGATTAGAAGAATTGGAACAAGGTCCAGGCACTTATTCTCTTCGCTGCTTTGTAGAGGATAGTTCTGGAAACTCTTCCAATGAAATCATACTTATTGTACATTGCTTTGAGACCATTCAAAGACAAATTGTCTCAACTCCAATTCTAATTAAGAATAAAGCTTTAGATACGAATGAACTCCTTGCATCATTTTTACAAAATAATAATATAGAACCTAACTATCAAACCGTACAAGTTCAAACTTCTTATTTAGATAATCCTCTAAAGCAAGGAATATTTCAAGCCCAATTCATTTTTAATTATCCAGATGGCAAACAACAAATCTATCAATGTAAAATTGTGAATTCTTTAGTTTTAGAAAAGAAAAAAGATGATAAAATCATCTATATTTCTTTAAGCTGTATTCTGTTACTAACTGCATTGGGAATAATTCTCTATAGGAAACGTTGTTAATTTTTCAGAATTTTAATTTGAATATCTATTGTATCATAGGAGCAATTCGTACCATAAACAGAATTATAATATGTAATATTTAGGGGATCCATTTCTTGAAAATCTAATAAATAGGTTTTAATTCTATTATTTACAAAAGCCTTAACCTCTTCTGATTGAATGAAATGCTCTGTCTTATATACTTCATAACTGAATTCGACATTTAGATGTAAAACCTCTTTAAAATCAAGGCTATACTTATAATCCTTGAAACAAACAGAGGTTTTCTCTATTTGGTCAATAAAATGACTTGTCGTACTAAAATAAGGGCTACTCGGATTTTTAACAACTTCTTTTAAATTACCTTTATAGTAATAGATTGCACTTTGGGCATGAAAGTTTTTTACAGGTTCACTATCTATCGTCCAAATCTCTTCTAAATCTAACATAGGTAGCAAAATACTTCTGTCCTTATAAAACTCTCTAGTAAACTTCAAAAAATGGATTGGAGGAGTCACCAAAAAGGAAGAGTTTGCATCACTTGTAGAAACTAGCAATGAATTTAAAACACTCTCTTGGTTAGGATTTTGAAAATCATATAATTCATCCATTTTTTCTTTCGTAACGAATAAATAGCAATTAAAATCAATATCCAATGAAAATTTAATGTAATCCAATAGTTCTATAATAAAT
>JAIDMV010000278.1 GCA_029050385.1 Anaeroplasmataceae bacterium
GAAAAAATCAAGGAAAGCATCTTTGAAGTTTAAAACAATGATATACCCAGCAACAATGATGGATATGGCAGCTAGGCTAACTAGATTTTGAGCTTAAAAGAAGAAAAGCGTAATAATAAGCTGGGAAACCAATATAGTACCAATGATAACTTTATAATTTTCTTTAATATAATTTATGAGATTTGACATAGTATCACCAATATACTATATGCTTAAAAGTGTTGAAAAATGTTAGAAAATATCTATTTGCATATTTAAAAGAATTGTTTTATAATAAAGAAAAATAAGGAGTGATTTTTATGTTTTGTAAAAAATGTGGAGCGAATATTCCTGATGATGAAGATATCTGTCCATTTTGTGAAGAACCAGTAGAAGGAAGACATAAAATCCAAGATGAGAAAAAGGAAGAAAAAGAGGAAAATTTATTTCCAGATACAAATGTTTATGAGAAGAAGGAGAGAAAAATTGAAGAGCCTGTATTCTCAAATATTAAAAATACAGAGCCTGTAGATCATGGGTCCATTGGGTATGGTGTATTGGGATTCTTTTTTCCACTTATTGGTTTTATTTTATTTTGTATTTGGAGAACTGAAAAACCCACTGCATCCAAGCAATGTGGTATTGGGGCTTTAATTGGTTTTGTTTTAGGAATCTTTTTATCAGGAAGTTTATTGTGCTGTGTCCTTAGTGTGAATTGGGATGCTATTATTAAGGATCCAGACATCTATGATTATGCAAAAGGTTTCCAATTCTAATTTTATTGAAAAAGGCTTAAGCTTTTTTGTGCCATTTTTGGGTCTTGCCTGGTTTCTTAAGAAAAAGCATAGACTATTCAATATGGTTGGCTTTTTAGTGAATTTATCACTTTGTGTGGTTCTTTTTATTCTATTGCTTAAGCTTATACCTCTTTCTCAAACAAGATTTGAATATTTTGGCAAGGTTCCTTTATGTAATTTAAAAGAAGAACGAGGGATTCATTTTGGTAGTTTTGTTTTTGTTTTTTGTTATAGATGCACCTTTATCATTTTGGGCGGATTCTTATCCTTTTTCATACTATTTTTTAAAAGAGTAAGAATTCATTATTTCTATATTTTTTTGAGCCTTTTATTTATAATTCCTTGTTTTTTAGATGGAATAATTCAGTTATGCACCTCTTATGAATCTACTAATCCTATAAGAGCAATGACTGGCTTTTT
>JAIDMV010000279.1 GCA_029050385.1 Anaeroplasmataceae bacterium
GCTTTAGATGCAGCAGAAAAGATGTATGGCGGTAATATATTGTTATTAATCCAAAAGGATGCAAATAGTAAAGAAGTTACAGAAGAGGATGTTGAGAGTGTTGGTGTTTTAGCTAAAATAACTCTTAAGTTAAAACTTCCCAATAAGAATTATAAGGTAAAGTTTAAGATTTCTGATCGTATTGCTGTTCAGAATTTTACATCATTAGATCCTTATTTTGTTTGTGCTTATGAAAAACTTCATTCTTATATGCATAATGATGACAAGGAAGCTGCTTTAATCAAAAATATTGCCTCAGCTATCTCTAGACCAGCTGCCAATATTGTCCAAAGCTTAGATGAGGTATCTCGTGCTTTACAGCAAGGAACCAATGTTGCAGTGCTTTCAGATGTTATTGCCTATAATTTAAAAATAACTGGTCCTCAGACAATGAAGTATCGATATTTAGCTGAACTAGATGCTACAAAGCGTTTAGAATATATTTTAGAGGATATCGAGCATGAGAAGCAAATTGTTGAAATTGAGAATAAAATCAATGATGATGTAAAGAAATCTATCGATGAATCTCAAAAAGAATATTATCTTCGTGAAAAGATGAAAGCCATTCAAAATGAACTTGGAGATAAGGCACGTCAGGAAGAGGATGTAGAAGCCTTAAGAAAGGCTATAGAAGAAGCTCACTTACCTCAAAATGTTTATGATAAGGCTAAAAATGAACTTCAGAAGTATGCCTCTACCAGCAATCAAATGGCTGAATCTGGTGTGATTCGTACGTATTTAGAGTGGATTATTAATCTACCTTGGTATAAACAAACAGAGGATACTACTGATTTAAAGAAGGTTGCAGAAAGCCTAGATAAGAACCATTATGGTCTAGAAAAGGTTAAGGATAGAATTGTTGAGTATTTGGCAGTTAAAATGATGACTGGTAAAAACCCAAATACGATTCTTTGCTTTGCAGGTCCTCCTGGAGTAGGTAAGACCTCTTTGGCTAAATCCATCAGTGAAGCCTTAGGACGTAAGTTTATTAAGCAATCTTTAGGTGGTGTCCGTGATGAATCTGAAATTAGAGGACACAGAAGAACCTATATCGGAGCTTTACCTGGTCGTATTCTAAAGGGAATGAAGGATGCGGGTTCTGTTAATCCAGTATTCCTACTAGATGAAATTGATAAGATGACAGCAGATTATCGTGGAGATCCTGCAGCAGCAATGCTTGAGGTATTAGACCCTGAACAAAATAAATATTTCTCTGATAACTATTTAGAGGAGCCTTATGATTTATCACAGGTAATGTTTATCACTACCGCAAATGATTTATCTAATATTCCAGCACCTCTAAGAGATCGTATGGAAATCATTGAGCTTTCAAGCTATACAGAAATTGAAAAGTTCAATATTGGCTTTAAGCATCTATTAAAGAGAAATTTAGATGAACATGGTTTAAAAGAAGACCAATTGACAATTCAAGAAGATGCAATGTATGCCATTATCCAAAACTACACTAGAGAAGCTGGTGTACGTGAATTAAATCGTATGATTGCGACAATCTGCCGTAAAACAGTGAAGAAAATCTTAATTGATAAGATTGAAAGCCAAGTTGTTACCTGTGATAACTTATCTGAATTCTTAGGTAAAATACGTTTCACTAACAACAAGAATCGTGAGATGGATCAGGTAGGTATAGTTACAGGACTTGCCTATACTCAGTTTGGTGGAGATACTCTAGATATCGAGGTTATGACCTACCCTGGTAAGGGAGGCTTACAGTTAACAGGTAAGCTAGGTGATGTTATGAAGGAGTCTGCTCAAGCAGCATATTCCTATGTAAGAAGTCATGCAAAGGATTATGGCATTGATAATGAAGTTTTTGAGAAAAATGATGTTCATATCCATGTTCCAGAGGGTGCAGTTCCTAAGGATGGACCTTCAGCAGGTGTAACTCTTACTACAGCCATTGTATCCGCACTTGCCAATAAGCCTGTAGATTGTCATATTGGTATGACTGGTGAAATCACTTTAAGAGGACAGGTTTTACCAATTGGTGGTTTAAGAGAAAAGTCTATTGCTGCTCATCGTAGTGGCTTAACTACAATCTTTATCCCTAAAGAAAATGAAAGAGATATTGAGGATATTCCTGAAGAGGTAAGAAGTGTTTTAGAGATAAGACCTGTGTCT
>JAIDMV010000028.1 GCA_029050385.1 Anaeroplasmataceae bacterium
AAATTCACCTAAATGAATCTGGCTTCTTTTTTTCGTCGTTTTTCTTCGTCATATATAGTTTTCAAAGACTAAAAATTAGGTCACATTTTTTTAGCGACCTTGTTTATGATACTACAAAATCAAATCAAAGTCAACTATAAACATTAAAAAAATTACAAAAATATTGACTAGAAAAGCATTTCTGTTTTCCTAGTCAATTTCATTCATTTCAACATTATAAAGTATGCTTTAATAAAGAAGAATATTCCTCAGTAGACAAATATTTAGGAGCAATATCAAATACGGTTTTGCAACCCCAATTCTTTTCTTTAGAAAGACGATAACAAGCCCTTGCATAAGCCACCATAACACTACCAGTAAATTCAGGATTAGAATCCAATTTCAAACTAAATTCTAATTTGTGCTTTATTCCATCTGTTGTACTACCTGTACGAATAACAAAGCCACCATGCGGAATTCCTTTATGTTTTTGATTTAATTCTTCTTGGGAAATAAAATGTACATATGTATCATAATCTGCAAAATAATTTGGCATTGTTTTTATAGCCTCTTCCACTTCTGCAGCATTTGCTGTCTTATCCAACACTACATAACAATCTCTTAGATGCTTATCACGAACAGACAGATTTGGCTCTTTTCCACTACGCACCAATTCTAAAGCTTCCTCTTTAGGGATGGTGTATTGTCTAGCATCTAATACTCCTGGTATTCTTCTTATGGCATCACTATGTCCTTGGCTAACTCCTTTGCCCCAGAAGGTATAATCTGTACCATTGGGTAGTATTGCTTCCATCAATATTCGATTTAACGAAAATAGCCCTGGATCCCAACCTGTAGAAATTATAGCTACTGTTTCACTTTTTTTAGCAACACTATCCACATTTTGATAATGCGTATAGATGTTTGCATGGGTATCAAAACTATCTATCACATTAAAATATTTAGTTAACTCTGGTGTTTGTGTAGGTAAATCTGTTGCGGAGCCACCACATAATACCATAACATCAATTTTATTCTTAAAGCTTTCTATATCATTCATACCATATACAGGAGTATTACTGTTGACCTTTACATCTTTTGGATTTCTTCTTGTAAAAATTCCAACAAGCTCCATATCTGGTGCTTGTAAACAAGCAGCTTCTACGCCTCTTCCTAAATTACCATAACCACATATTCCTATTCTTATCATATTCTTCTCTCCTTATTTTTTATCTACTCGTTTAATAGAGTCATTCTTATCAAAACCATTTGGAAAACGACATTTCAGTTTATCAATATTTCTTTTTAAAACATCTTCTAAATCTACATCTACTGCTGTACAGGCTTCTGCTAAGTACCAAGCTATGTCGCCAAGTTCTTTTATGAAATCTTCTTTATTGAATTCATGATTTTGAAATAAATGCTTTTTTACTAAATCGGTTGCTTCTCCTGCCTCTCCACATAAACCCATAACCGCATTAATTAAAATGTCTTTTTTATTTAAGGTTGGATTTAATGTTTTCATCGCAAGCTTTTGATATTCATTAATTTCCATAATCTCTCCTTTAACAAAAGAAAATACCTTTATGCAAGGTATTTCCAAAATTAACGATTGATGCGTTTTACCTCTGTGTAAGCCATAATGAAAGGTCCAACACCCTTAGCATCATTTTCTACAATAGGCTCTGACATATAATACTCATACGTACCATCACGTCTCAAATTATTCTCAGGTCCTAGACCCGCAACTAAGCAAATACCGCCTAAATTTAAATCATCATTTTTTACTGTTAAATAGGTGTTGCAAATTCCCTCAAAAATTTCTAAACCAATGGCTTGATATCTAGGAGACAATGCTTTTAAACGAACACCCTTTAATATCGCATATGCAACCATACTAGAACCAGATGTTTCTAAATAATTCCCTTCTCTTCCAGGAAAGTTTGGAACCTGATAGAACATTTTGGATTTAGAATCCTGTACTTTTAATATGCTATCTACAGTTTCCTTAAACATCTCCATAATCGTATGACGCTCATCAAACATCTGCTCATCCATATATTCATAAACATCAATCAATGCAACAGTAAACCAACCTAATGATCTTAACCAGAAGTTTTTAGACAATCCTGTTTTTGGATCTGCCCAGAACATTGATTTAGAACTATCATATCCGTGATAATATAATCCCGTCTTAGGATCTCTCATAATTTCATAAACATTTTTAAACTGCTTTACGATATCACTATAGTTTTGCATCTTATTCATTTGTGTTTCATAACGCGTATAGAAAGGTTGCATCATATATAATCCATCTAGCCAAACTTGATTAGGATAGATTTTCTTATGCCAAAAGTTTCCTTCCTTTGTTCTTGGATGCGTAAGAATTTGGTCATGAACAAGCTCAATTGCCTTTAGATATTTTTCTTCTTTAGTATACGCATATAAATCAAAAAGCACACGTGTCTCAGAAACATCATCTGTAGAATACTTTTCCTTTTCATAGCCTAAAATTGTTCCATCCTCATGAACATAATAATCTACAAAGTTCTTAACAAATGTAAGATATTTTTCATCCTTTGTAGTTTTATAAAGTTCCAATAAGGATACCATCATACAACCATCAATATAATTCCATGCAGGCTTTTTCCCCTGCTTAATGGACTCAATGTTCCAAAGAGGCATATCTGGTTTTGATGTCATAAGCTTTTCAATATAGCTGTCAATGATTTTGTACATAGTTTTCCTCCTAGTGTTTTAGTTACTTCTATTATACAAAAACCATTGCATTTTTACAAGGAAATTAAACCAAAAGCTTATTTAAAAATAATGCGGATTTAAAATTCGTACTTAATACATTTTCTTCATTTATAAAAATTTTTGATTCTTTCAAAGGATAAAATTCTAAGGATTTGAAAAGGTCTTCAATTTGGCTACACTCAGCAATACAGAGTAGCATTCGCAATCCTTTTTCTCTGGCACTATTTTCTAACATATGTAAAAGGTCTTCTAAACTTTCTAAGGATAAAGCTTTTTTAAAAACAAAATAACGAATTAAGCCCTTATCTGTAAATTCCTCAAAAGAAATACATCCTACAATTTTATCATCATCATAGGCAATACATGCATTGTTTAAAATCTTCTCATCTATTTTATCTATAGAAGGAACCGAGGTAAGAAATTCTATAGCTTGATTTAAAATGGATGCGTTGATTTTTTCAACTCTAATCATTTTATTCTCCTTTTATTTTTTTAAAAATACTTAAAATAAGACTTTCATATTTTACTTCTTCACTACTATTTACTTCCAAGAATTCAGGGTAAACTGTTCCCCACCAGTTTGATCCTTTACCCTCACCTATAACAACGTATAAAGTCATTTCACTTGTATTTTTGACTGCACTATTATTATATGTTTTATTATATAAGGTATGATTACCAAGTTGTACTTCAACATTTTCTTTCAATTCTTTTTCTAGGGCTGATTCAAAATAAGGAATCGTTTCTTTTATGTTATTTAAATAAGAATTGTAATTATCATCATATGCTTCCTTTAAATAACATACTGTGATATTTTTCGCGATTTCCTTTACCTTTAAATCAGAGGCTTCATCACTATTAGGAATAATTCTTACCCGAATTTCTTTTTCCTCTTGGCTTCTTGTAAATACTAAAATTACACATAGTATAATAAGTCCAGCAATTATAATCTTTCTCATAAAAACTCCCCCTTAAGATTATCGTATCCCAAGGGGTAGGCTTTTATACATTCCATATTTCATTAATTTGTTTTAAAGAGATTGTTCCTTCCCTAATTAATCTTAAGGAATCCTCTGTACAATCGATTACTGTTGAAGAGATATTAGAAAACTTCTCTGTTGCAGAATAAACTTGATCCACAAGACTTCCATAAGCTTGAACGATTTCTTCATAACTGCTTAGCGGTGCCTCTCCACTTTCATTTACTGAAGTGGTAAGCATTGGTCCATTTTCCTTTAATAGTTCTAATGCAAGTTTTGAATCAGGAATACGAACACCTATTGTCTTATAACCAATCTTTGCAGTTACTATAGGCTTTGCCTTTAAGATGAGGGTTAATGCTCCAGGCATAAATGACGTAATGATTCTTTTAACTCTTTCATCTACCTCTGCAATTTCTTCAATTTGTGCTAAATCATAGCATAGACAAGCCAAAGGCTTTTCTAAGCTTCGATGCTTTATGTCATATATCTTATGAATATTTTTAATATCAAAAATAGGACAACCTATTC
>JAIDMV010000280.1 GCA_029050385.1 Anaeroplasmataceae bacterium
AGATTTGTACAAGAGACAGGGAGTAAAATAATGAGAGTAGCACTTACAGGTGCAACGGGGAATATGGGAAAAGAAACCCTTGCAGAAATTTTGAAAATAGAAGAGTTAGAATTTGTGAGACTATTAGTTTTACCAGAGGATAAAAGAATAAAGTCTCTTATGAAAAAACATAAAAAAAATAAACAAAAGATACAAGTGGTTTTTGGAAATTTAAAGGATAGATTTATCTGTGAAAAATTGGTTGCTGATGTAGATTATGTTTTCAATTTGGCTGCAGTTATTCCACCTCTATCTGATAAGGCTCCAAAGAAGGCTATTGAATGTAATCAAATAGGAGTAGATGCTTTAGTTACAGCTATTGAGGCTTTAGAGCATCAGCCAAAACTAGTTCATATCTCTACAGTCGCCTTGTATGGAAATAGAAATTATCTTCATCCTTGGGCAAAAGTAGGAGATCCCCTATTGGTCAGTCCTTATGATGTGTATTCTCTTTCTAAGCTCAGAGGAGAATTTAGAGTTTTGGAAAGTAACATAGATAACTGGGTTGTTATCAGACAAACTGCAATGCTTCATAAAAATATGCTTAAGGACAATATGAAGGATGGCTTGATGTTTCACACTTGCTTTAATGCGCCCTTAGAATGGGTTACTGCTGAAGATAGTGGTGTACTTATGGCAAATATTATTAAAAAGGATATAACAACAGATTTATCTGCTTTTTGGAAGAATATATATAATTTAGGTGGAGGATTAGAAAACTCTATTACTGGTTATGATACACTGAATGATGGTTTTAAGCTCATTGGTGGAAGTACGAAGGATTTCTTTAAGCCATATTATAATGCTACTAGAAATTTTCATGGTGTATGGTTTTCAGATGGAGATAAATTAGAAGAATTATTTCACTATCAAAGTCAAAATGTAAAATACTATTGGAAGCAAATTGAAAAAATTTATTGGTATTATAAGTTAGGTAAAATTGTACCAAAATGCCTAATCTCTAAATTTGTTATTAAAAGATTATTTAAAGATAGTAATTCTCCAGCCTATTGGTATAAGCACAAAGAAACTGGTAAGCTAGTTGCTTATTTTGGAAGTAAGGAGAATTACGAGAAGCTTTTAAATTATAAGTGGAAAGATTTTCCTCTTTTAGTAGAAAATAAGGATTCTCTTGGAAATTCTATTGAATATTCTAGATTAAAGGATAAAACTCAAAGTTCTCAAATTGAATATTTCTTTAATTATGATAAGAAAGATAAGGAGATAGATATAATTGATCTGGAAATGGTTGCAGAAGCGCATGGCGGAAAGCTCTTAACTAAAAGCTTTACAACTGGAGATATCTACAAAAAACTAGAATGGGAAAATCAGGATCATCAAGTATTTACTGCAACAGCTTTTAGTGTATTACGCGGTGGGCATTGGATAAATCCAACCTATTTTGATACGATATGGGATTTTGACCGACTTGCAAAAAAAGATAAACTCTATGCATCTTTATGGTATGATTCGCACGAAGTAGAAGAAAATTATATCTATTCGATGGATGATGCTTTTAATACAAAAATTGAGGTATTAAAATGAAATTGTTGATATGTTATTTTTCTGGAACAGGAAATACGAAAAAAATTGTAGATCAATATGTAGAAGAAGGAGTTAGGCAAAATCATCAGGTGGATACCCATAAAATAGAAGTTAAGGAGTTTCCTTATGATGTAAATTCCTATGATATGTTGGGCATTGCTTACCCTATCCATGCCTTTAATGCTCCATCAAATGTTGTTGATTTCGTTAAGAAACTTCCAAAAAGTAAAGAGAAAAAGAAATTGTTTATTTTAAAATCTTCAGGAGAGCCCCTTTCTATTAACAATATATCTTCATATAAAATCATTAAGATTTTGAAGCGTAAGAACTATATATTAACAAATGAATACCATTATGTTATGCCATATAATATGATTTTTAGGCATTCTGATGCTATGGCATATCGGATGTGGAATACTGCAAAGCAGCTTATTCCAATTCATTTGAATGAACTTTTATCTGGTAAGATAGTCAAGTTGAAGCATATATTTATGGGACATTTTTTAGCTTGGATATTTAGAATAGAACATTGGGGTGGAAGATTCAATGGTAAAAAATACAAAGTTAGAAAGAACTGTATAAACTGCCAAAAATGTATTCGAGATTGCCCTACCCAAAATATTAGTCTAAAAGATGGAAAATTTGTGTTTGGTAAAAATTGCTTGATGTGTACAAGATGCTCTTTCTTATGTCCAGTGGATGCCATTAAGATTGGTTGGTTTGAAGGCTGGAAAGTCAATGGCGCTTACGATTTTAATCATCCTGAGGGCACATATCAGAAATCACATAAGAATTATTGCAAGCGTTCCTATAAAAAATATTTTGCAAGAAGTGAGCAAAAAATATTAGAAAATAAAGAAACCCAAATTTAATGGGTTTCTCTTTTTTATTAATTCAAGCATAAAAAAAGAAGGGATAAGCCTCTTCTTTTTGAAAATTACTTTTTAAATTTTGTTATGATGTCTTTTTCAATTTCCTTTGGAACATATTTAGATATATCACAATGAAAACAAACCAGTTCCTTTATAGCAGATGAAGAAACAAACTGATTTTTAGTTGAAGGGAGAAGAAGTATGGTTTCTATATTAGGAGAAATATCTCTATTGTATTGAAAAAGATTGAATTCATTTTCATAGTCGTTATAATTTCTTAGACCTCTTACAATGACATCAATAGAGTTTTCTTTACAATAGTTCACTACTAATCCATCATAGGAATCAACGACTACATTGTCTAAGGATGCCACACATTTTTGGATCATAGCTACACGTTCTTCCTTAGTGAAGTTTGTCTTCTTTGATAGATTATAGGATACTAATATATGAAGCTCATCAAAGAGTTTAGATGCTCTTTTTACAATATCAAGATGTCCATTTGAAAATGGATCAAAGGATCCTGGATAAACAGCTTTTTTCATATTCTATCCCTCCTAGTTTTTAATATTATAGCATAATTTATATAATTTGAACATATTTTTATTCGGTGATTTTATGAAACGATTATTATTATGTTTAGTCTTTATATTACTTGTGTGCTCCTCTTGTAAAAAAAATATAGAAGTTAGTTTTGAAGAAATGGAAGAGATTTCTGTTTATGCAATTCAATCTTCCTCACAAAAATTAGAAGAAGTGATAATAGAATATAAACTGGAAAATGAGGAAGATTTATTCGTTCTTTACACGAGATATCAAAATACTTTACCAATTGGATATGTTTCTCCAGCGAATCCCAATATTACTTTACTTTCAAGTGAAGTCAAGAATAATATTGTTTACTATACTGTAGATAATTATATTTTATTATCCGATATTTCTACCTTTCATGAAGTTTTGATTCGAACTGGAAAGCTTTTGGGCTATCAAGAAATACATATTATTTTAAATGAAAATCAATTGATATAAAAAAATGACAAATTATTTTAATTTTTATTTCTATAATATAGATGTTTTGTGGTAAAATTATCTTATAAATCAAAAGTTGAGGTTTTTTTATGAGAACGATTGTGATTGCCACAAGAAATGAAGGAAAACTGAAAGAATTTAAAGAATTATTTCCCAAGTGTGAGGTTTTGTCCCTAAAGGATATTTCATACACAAAAGAGATAATAGAAAATGGTAAAACCTTTGAAGAAAATGCAATGATAAAAGCAAAACAGGTTTCAATAGAAACCAATAGAATTGTCATAGCTGATGATTCAGGTTTAGAGGTTATGGCACTAGATGGGGCACCAGGAATTCATTCTGCAAGATATGCCTCTAATCATAATGCAGAAGCCAATAATAAGCTTTTATTAAAAAATTTAGAAGGTATCACCAATCGTAAGGCGCAATTTGTTTGTGTGATTTGTATGTATTATCCTGATGGAAGTTATGTTCTTGCAGAAGGAAAATGTGAAGGTAAAATCACAGAAAAGCTAATTGGAACAAATGGTTTTGGTTATGACCCATGCTTCTATGTCGAGGAATATGGTAAAACTATGGCAGAACTTCCCCTGTCAATAAAAAATAAAATTTCTCATCGTGCCAAGGCAATCCAAAAGCTTAAGGAGCTAACCCGTGAAGATTTTAGTTTTGAGTGATAGTCATCATGCTTCCTTAGAATCCATCAGCTTTGAAAAGTTTGATGCAGTGATTCATTGTGGAGATTATGGAAATAGTCTAACCTCTTTCAACCATAGGAATGTTTTCTTTGTGAAAGGAAATTGTGATATTTACGGAGAAGATGCTTTACTTCTAGAACTTTTTGGTAAAAAGGTTTTTGTTACTCATGGCCATAAGGAAAATGTGAAGTATGGCTTTGATCGTCTCATTTATCGATCTTTAGAAAGAGAAGCAAATGTTACCTTATTTGGTCACACGCACGAACAAATTTGTTTTCAAGAGGAAGAAATTCTATTCTTAAATCCTGGCAGTTATCCAACAAGCTATATTGTCATTCTTGATGAAGAAATACACTTATATCAAAATGGAAAAGTAAAAAGTGTTTTATATCGGTGGTGAAATCTATGTATTTAAATGAAATATTACAACTAGATAAGACGATGCAATCTATAAAAAAAATAGATTTATTTTTAGCTGGCTGTAATAAGAAAAGCATCGACTATTATAAGGCCTTAGCGTATAGAAATTTAATCCTGCATACTTTAGGTAAGACTAATGATGCTGTAAAGGCTTTATATTC
>JAIDMV010000281.1 GCA_029050385.1 Anaeroplasmataceae bacterium
GTTTACGCGCTGATAAATTCTAAAAATAAATAATATCTATAGGACAAGAGTGAATAATATTTAAAAAAGTACCTGTATAAAGAAAAAGAGCCTTTACAAACTATACAAGGGTTTAAGGCTTCTATTTCTTTATATTTTTTCAAAAGAGAGATGAAATCCCCACTTTGTAAGGTTTCTATCTACATCTTGATTATAAATGATTTAAATGACTTTTACAATTTCTTTTTTATTAGCTCAAAGAGTTCTTTAATTTCTTTTAATATTATACGTTAAAGCTAAAGAGCCTGTTAAATACTTCTTCACTTCTTTAAAACCATAGTGCTTATAAAAACCATATCCTCTAGTTCTTTCGTTTTCTGTTATTAAATATAAATAAGAATATCCATAAAGTGATAAATGGTTTCTCAGCACATCTAATAATCTTTTGCCTAGACCTAACTTCTGATACTTAGGAGTTATATTCATATGAAAGCCTCCACTATATTTTTGATCTAGAGGTTTAGAGACCAATAAACATATTTTAGAAAATATACCTAAAAATAAAGATTGCTTTCTTATTTTTGGAATCCATTTTTCTTTCATTTGTTTCTCATATAGTTTAGCATTTGTAGATGCAACAATATAACCAATAACTACATCATTATCTACAAGCACATAAGCATGCTCGCTTTCTGATTCCAAATAATAATCTAAAAACATCCAGCAGACTACTTCTTTATTCTGAAATCCTTTCTTTGCAGTTTCCATACAAATTTTCCTAACTGCTGTATTATCTTTTACTTGATATTTTCTGATTTCCATCATTAGAAAGACATCACTTTAGTTAAAAATAAAATCAATAAAAGAATACCTAAAAAAATACGATACACTCCAAAGGTTTTAAAATCATGCTTTTTTATAAAACTCATTAGGAATTTAATAATAATCATAGAAACCACAAACGCCACTACTGAGCCAATCAATAATAGAAATATATCACCAGAAGCAATCGTCCCAGCAGATAAAATATACTTTATTCCTTTCAGTAAGGAAGCTCCAAACATAACTGGTATGGATAGGAAAAACGAAAATTCACAGGCAACATCTCTACTACATAAAAGGAGCATGGCTCCTAATATGGTAACTCCACTTCTAGAGGTACCAGGAATTAAGGCAAGTAATTGAATACAACCAATAAGGAATGCTGTTTTAAAGGATAAGCTCTGCACATCTAGAGTTTGAAAGTTCCGCTTCCTATTCCATAGTTCCATCACAATAAATAATATTCCATAGAGAATTAAAGTAATAGAAACTGTAATTGAATTATAAAACATTTCATCTAACCAGTCGTCTAAAAGTAACCCTATGATTGCAGCAGGAAGACAGGCAATTAAAACCTTTGCCCATAAAATCCATATTTTTCTCTTTTCTTCTTTAGATTTAGGTCTTGAACTATCCTCTAAGGACTTTCCCCATAGAGGATTTAATTTGTTAAAAAAGCATACGATAACCGCTAGGATAGCTCCTAACTGGATTGCAACTAAGAAAAAATCCCAGAATGCTTTACCACCTACAAAGATTTTTTGCACATCTAGGACTTCTTCTAATATAATCATATGACCTGTACTACTAATTGGAAGCCATTCTGTAATGCCTTCCACAATACCAAATAAAACTATTTTAAAGATATTGA
Source organism: Anaeroplasmataceae bacterium (assembly GCA_029050385.1). Classification (GTDB taxonomy): domain Bacteria; phylum Bacillota_I; class Bacilli_A; order Acholeplasmatales; family Anaeroplasmataceae; genus Pelethenecus. The sequence continues at coordinate 1,673 of JAIDMV010000281.1, forward strand.
GTAGTTGATTCACATTTATACCTCTAATTCTTTTAATATTTTTTCTAATTTAGGCATGATTTTGTTTAATGAACCTTGTTCAAAAGGATTTTCCAAGCCTACACTATCTAATAATGCAACAAAGGATTTAGATCCACCAAGCTTACATAAATCATAATATGTTTTCCATGCTTTATCATGGTTGTCTCTATCCTTTAATAAAAACTGGAATGCACATACCTGAGCGAGTGTATAGTCAATATAATAAAAGGCGCTGGAATAAATATGACCTTGACGATGCCAGTAATTTCCTCTTTCGTAATAAGAAATACCATCATAGTTTTTCCAAGGAGTATATTTTTGTTCTAATTCATGCCACTTATCTTTACGCATTTTTGGTGTAGCATTTGGATTTTCATATACATAATGCTGGAATTCATCAACACATACACCATAAGGTATAAAGGTAATTGCTTCACTTAAATGCTTATAGCGATACTTCTTGGCATCCTTATCAAAGAATAAATCCATATAAGGATATGCAAAGAATTCCATACTCATAGAATGAATTTCACATGCCTCTAATGTTGGCCAGTAAATATCTGAAACAGGTAATAGCTTAGATGCTGTATACACCTCAAAGGCATGACCAGCTTCATGGGTTAATACATCCACATCCCCCATTGTTCCATTGAAATTAGAAAAGATAAATGGAGCCTTATACTCATCAATCATCGTACAGTAGCCACCACCCGCTTTACCAGGTTTGGTTTCTAAATCCATCAAATCATGTTCTATCATGAAGTTAAAGAATGCTTCAGTTTCTTTAGATAAATTAGAATAGAAGGCTTTGGCACTTGAAACAAGCTCATCTTTATTTTTTCCATGGTCTGGATTTCCATCTGGATAAAAGATTGGAATATCATAGGATTTGAAATCTTTGATTCCAATACGCTTTGCCTGATTCTCTATAATCTTTTTTGCAACAGGAACTACAGATTCTAAAACCTGTTTACGATAGCCTGCAACATCCTTACTATTATAATCACTTCTACCTAAACGATAGTATCCAAAATCAACGTAATTCTCATAGCCCATTTTCTTTGCCATTTGGGTACGAACCTTTACAAGCTTATCATAGATGGTATCTAGCTTCTCCTCAATAGATTCCATAAACTCAACCTTCTTGAGTTCAGCAGCTTTTCTTACCTCTCTATCTGGATGGTTCGCATACACTGTCATTTGACTTAGGTTATTGATTTTTCCATCAAATTCAATCTTTGCAGAAGCCATTAATTTAGAATATTCTGTACAAAGTTTAGCTTCCTCTGTGAGTTCCTCCATAATAGCTGGATCAAAACTCTTTAGTTGGATTTCAGTTAGTGTAAAGAATTGCTTTGTATAAGCTTTTTCTAAATCTTCACGATAAGGTAAAGCTACTAATACCTTAAAATATTCATTGATAGCACTTGAATATTTAGGACCATTTTCATCAAAAAAGGCTGTTTCTTCTTCATAAAAAGAATCCGTTGTATCAATACTGTTTCGTATTGAACAAAGAGTTGCCATTGTAGAATAATGGCTTCCAATCTCATTTACTTTATCGATAATTGGTTTTGCTTCTTTAAAAGTTTTTGCTTCCTTTAATTTTGAAGTTAATTCTTTTAAGTTTTTTGCAATCTCTTCAATATTAGGTCTTTCATACTTAAATTCATTAAATTTCATATAGTTCCTCCAAATCTAGAGATGCATAAGCATTTAAGCTTAAGTCATCCACTTTTTTAAATTTTTGGTATTGATAATATCCTGCAACTGCAATCATTGCAGCATTATCTGTACAATATTTGATAGATGGTATACAAATTTCAAAGCCTGGATTTTCTTTTGTAAATCTTTCCTTTAATCCTTTATTTGCAGAAACACCGCCTGCAACAATAATCTGCTTCACATTTTTTTCCTTAGCTAAACGGAAGGTCTTATTCACTAAAACCTCACTGACAGAAGCCTGAAAGGAAGCACAAAGGTTCTTAGGGTCAATGCTTTCTCCTCTTTGACTGGCATTATGTGCAAGATTGATTACAGCACTTTTTAATCCTGAGAAAGAGAAATTGTAGGAACCATCCTCTAAATAAACTCTAGGAAGATGATAGGTATCTTCTCCCTCATGGGCTAGCTTATCTACCGCAGGTCCTCCTGGATAAGGAAGTCCAATCACTCTTGCTACCTTGTCATAAGCCTCTCCTACTGCATCATCTAGAGTTTCTCCAACAATCTCAAAACTGAAATGATCCTTCATATAAATCAGTTCTGTATTTCCACCTGAAACAAGTAACGCTACTGCTGGAAACTTCATTTCATGTTCAATTGCGTTAGCATAAATATGCCCCGCTAAATGATGAACTCCTATAATAGGTTTTTTATATAGTAAAGCAAATGTCTTGGCAGCATTTACTCCAACGAGTAAAGAACCAATAAGTCCTGGTCCCATCGTTACAGCAACTAAATCTATTTCTTCAGGCTTTACTCCCGCCTTTTCTAAAGCCTCTTCAAAAATCATGGAAACCTGATAAACATGATTACGAGATGCCACCTCAGGAACTACTCCACCAAATTTCTTATGAATATCAATTTGTGAGTTAATTGCGTTAGATAACACTTCTTTTCCATCTCTTACAATAGAAACAGAAGTTTCATCACAACTACTTTCTACACCTAGTACTAACAACTGCATCACCTTCTTTTATAATAAATGAATATTTTTCTTTGCTAAAAGCTCAATATCCTCTTTAGGCCAAAGGGATGCCTGAACCTCTCCAATATGTACCTTCTTTAAAAAGAACATACATAATCTGGATTGTCCTATTCCTCCACCTATAGTATAAGGCAATCTTTTCTCTAATATGTCTAAACTATAAGGATTATTGAGTTTGTATTCTTCTTTCTTATATTCTAATTGTTTTCTCAATGAATTTTCATCAACACGAATTCCCATAGAGGATAACTCTAAGGCAATATCAAGTTCTTCATAATATACTAAAAGATCTCCATTTAATGACCAATCATCATAATCGGCAGCACGACCATCATGAGGAAGTCCATTTTTTAATGGCCCACCAATACCAATTAAAAATACTGCTTTTTTTTCTCTACAAATCATTTTTTCTCTATCCATAGGAGATAAATTAGGATATAACTCTTCTAACTCAGCTGTTGTAATAAAATAAATATCTTCTGGTAAAACTGGCCTTAATTCTGGATATGCTTTAAAAACCTTTTGTTCAGTTTCCTTTAGTACTAAGAAAATTCTTGATACTATCCCCTTTAAAAAATCAATGGTTCTATTTTCTTTTAATATAATTTTTTCCCAATCCCACTGATCCACATAAGCAGAATGAAGACTATCCAGTTCCTCATCTCTTCTTATCGCGTTCATATCAGTATATAGACCTGTACCTAATGGAAATTGATACTTAGCTAATGCATTTCTTTTCCATTTCGCCAAGCTCTGAACGATTTCAGCTGACTCTTCTATATTCCTTAATTGAAATTTAATTCTTCTTTCTGTACCATTTAATTCATCATTTAATCCAGATGAAGGCAAGACAAAAAGAGGAGCTGATACTCGAATTAGAGATAAGCTTTTAGCCAGCTCTCTTTCAAATGTATCCTTAACAAATTTAATGGCTTCTTCTGTTTTTAACAAATCTAATTTAGACTGATAATTGTCTATTAAAAATAATCTTTTCATATTTCATCCTCGATTTTTTTATTATATCACAATCTCTATTTTTTTTCACTAATGAACATCAAATTAGTATTGATAACCTCACTAATGAAATTGTTGGACTCCCTCTTTCTTACAAATCCTAAAGAAAGGGACTTTCATTATATGGAAACAATTTTAATTGTAATTATCATATTAATGATCGTCAACACACTTATAAACTCTAAAGATAAATAATATCCACAGGGCGCGAGTGAACAATTTATATAAAGAAAAAGAGCCTTAACAACTTTACGAGGGTTAAAGGCTTCTATTTTTTTATACAAACATATAAGAGAGATGAAAGCCCCGCTTTGTAAGGTTTCTATCTTCATCTAGATTATAAGCTAGTATTAAGACTTTTACAAGTCCTTTTTTATTTTAAGATGGATTTCATAAATTGGTCAATTAATTCCTCATAATCTCCATAAAGAATAACATGATGATTACCACAAGGATGCTTTAAAAGCTCCTTTACATCCTTATTTAAGCGCACATTGATTTGGGTACGGCATAGGTTTTCTTCCTTAAGATTGTTCATTAAAATTCCCTTAGAAACAAAATAATGCTTTAAATCAGATGACATTCTAAAAATAGTAATGTTCCCTGTCTTCATCTCACCCTTTATAGCTACACCAATACCACTTTCAAAGTGTGTATTAAAGCTATAGCTTTGAACCATATCAAATGGGATGGTACAATGTGCAAAGACAATACTATTATGGTCTACATCAATACGGGAAGGATTGGCTTGGAAATTAGATTGTCCTGTCAATAGCTTTGCAATAAACATACTAATCATTGCCATAATATCTCCTTCACAGGTACCGATAAATCCATCCTCATTTAATTTAGCCAAAGCCAAACAACCTGTAGCTTTTAAAGAGGTTAATAAATCAAAACAACGAATTGTAGCACCTGAAAGATGATTCTCTTTAATAACTTCCTTTAAGGCATCGTATACGTCTATAGATGACTCCATATCTTTTTTATTATATTCTATAAAGCTTTCAGGATGTATAGATGTAAAATGTGGAGCTTTAGCTTTTTCTTCTACATTCTTCAATGGAATATCTACTAGCTCTACTCCTAAAGTTTCTTTGATTTTTTGATAGCTTGGGATAGAAGAAATTAACCAGTCTGAAGGAGTACCAATTACTCCCAATCTAGAGGTTTTTAAAAGCTTAGTTGCTTTTTCCATAATAGCTAATTCTTTAATTCTTTTTCCAATATAAGAAATATTACCATGAAGGATTTCTCCCTTTTTTCCATTTTGATTCAAATAGGTAAGTATTTCTAAAGAGGCAGCTAAGCTATTATTTCCTCCATTCGTTAATAAATAATAAGGCTCTTGAAGAATATCAATATTTTCTAAAAATAAACCTTCTGAACCACCTGTTTGTATAAAAATCAATTTTAAATCACAATCATAATCAGATAGTTCTGACATTTCAAGAGGAGCTTCTATTTCCTTTTCTATATTTTCAATAAAGCTTTTAATCTCATTGTCAAATTCTAAAGAATGCTGAAGACGAGATTTAAATGTTGCTAGTTTAATATTTAACATAATTTCTACTTCCTTTTTGTTTTGTTTGTGTTTCTATTATAACATTTTTTATTCTATTTAACTAGTTTTCTTTTCAGAAAGACTCTTTTCTAATAGCTTAGGATATGTATAGTCCATCAAAATAGCACCTAATGGTGCTGTGACTAAAATAGAAATTACAGCGGCTGTAATCACAATCGTCCCACATGCTAATCCCTCACTTAAAGCAATTCCTCCAATAGATGCTTGAACTGTTGCTTTAGGAAGATAGGATAGTAAGATGAATATTTTTTCTTTAAAAGTGTACTTTGTGGCAATAAGACAAACTAATACTCCTATACTTCTAAAGCATAAGCATAGTACAATAATTCCAAGAAGAATTCCTCCATCTCTAGAAAAAGCATAATGTATATCTACGGCACAACCAACAAGGACAAACAATAAGATTTCAAAAACATTCCATAATGCATTGTAGTTCTTTTGAATTTCTTTGGCTGTTTCTTTATTTTTCATTAGGATAAGAATCCCTAATACAATGATACCTAAAAGGGAGGATATAGATACATATTCTTTTACACATTGTTCTAACGCAAGCATACCAAATGAGCAACCTAACATCAAAATCGTTTTTCCGATTGTATTCAATTTAAAGAATTTGAAAATAAAGAAAAGAATTATTCCAACCAATATTCCTAAAAATATTCCTAGAAGTATACTTAATGGAATTTGAAGCAAAAGGAAGGCATCAAAGCTAGACCTAGCTACTAAATTTTTAAATCCATAAAATAAAATGATAACAAAAATATCATCACAGGAAGCTCCTGCCATAATTAATTCTGGTATATGATGCTCATCTCCATAACCTCTTTCTTTAATTTGAATCATTCTTGGGATAACAACTGCAGGAGATACTGCCGCTAAAACACTTCCCAGTAGTAATGCTTCAGCATAAGATATTCCTAAAAATAACGGTGCCAAAATCACAACACCTATGATTTCAAAACAGGCAGGAACGAAACACATTAATATTGCTGGTCTTCCAATTTGTTTTAAAGTTTTTATATCTAGAGATAAACCAGATCGTGTTAATATGATTACTAATGCAATCTGCCTTAAATAGGATGAAATTTGAAGTAACTCTGGATCTATGATATTAAATAAAGAAGGTCCAAATAAAATACCTAAGATTAAATACCAAACCAAACGAGGCAAACGAATCTTTTCAAACAGGTATCCTCCAATCACTCCTAAACTAAATATTAAAAATAAACTAAGAAACATATTTCTCAACTCCTTAAACAAATTAAAAAAAGCCGATGAGTCCATAAGAAAAAACTTATAGACGTCATCAGCTTAAAAAGCGGTTTTGTGTATTACACAAGGGAGAACATCATTCCCTGTAAAATATTATAATTGTTAAATTATTTCTTGTCAACTTATTTTAAACAGCGATTATAAATATATTCAATATTATTAAAATAATACTCTAATGTAAAGCATTCTTTTAATTCTGCTTCTGTTAAATGCTTCATAACTTTCTCATTAGATTCCAAAAGAGTTTGGTAATCCTTTTTCTCATTATATGCTTCCATTGCGATTGGCTGAACTAAATCATAGGCTTCTTCTCTAGACAAGCCTTTTTCAATTAAAGCATTCATTACTCTTTGAGCAAAAATAACACCATTAGTTTTATAAATATTTTCTAGCATAACCTCTGGATATACTACAAGGTTTTCGACAATGCCTTTAAAACGAGTTAGCATATAATCTAAAAGCATAGTTGCATCAGGTAAGATGATTCTTTCTGCTGAAGAATGGGAAATATCACGCTCATGCCATAAGGCAATGTTTTCATAAGCTGTATGCATATATCCTCTCATCACTCTTGAACAACCACAAATATTTTCTGAAGAAATTGGGTTTCTTTTATGAGGCATAGCTGATGATCCCTTTTGTCCTTTACTAAAAGCCTCTTCTGCTTCATGAACTTCAGTTCTTTGAAGATGACGAATCTCTAAAGCCATCTGTTCTAAGGAGCTTGCGATTGTGGCAAGTGTTGCAACATAATACGCATGTCGATCTCTTTGAAGTACTTGCGTAGAAATATTTGCAGACTGAATCCCTAATTTTTCACAAACATAGTTTTGAATAAAAGGTGGAATATTTGCAAAGTTTCCTACTGCTCCACTCATTTTCCCTGCTTCTACCTCTAGCCTAGCATTTTGAAATCTTTCTAAATTACGTTTCATCTCTTCATGCCATAAAACAAACTTTAATCCAAACGAAGTAATATCTGCATGAATTCCATGTGTTCTGCCAATACAAGGCGTGTTTTTAAAGCGTAAAGCTTGAGACTTTAATATTTCCATAAAACCTACAATATCCTGATAGATAATATCATTTGCCTGTTTCAATAAATATCCATTTGCAGTATCCACGACATCTGTAGAGGTAAGTCCATAATGTACCCATTTCTTTTCATCTCCCAATGTCTCAGATACGGCTCTTGTGAAGGCTACCACATCATGTTTTGTTTGTGCCTCTATCTCATATATTCTATTTAAATCAAAGCTAGCATTTGCTTCTATCTTATCTACATCACCACTTGGAATATGACCAATTTCACTCCAAGCTCGACAAGCCAAAATTTCCACCTTTAAGAATGCATTAAATTTATTTTCATCAGTCCATATTTTACGCATTAAAGGTCTACTGTAACGTTCTATCATAATTTACTCCTTTACATGCTTTAAATAGCATTCAATTGTATTCTCCATCAAGCAGCATATCGTCATAGGTCCAACGCCCCCAGGTACCTTTGTGATATAAGATGCCTTTGGCTCTACCTCATCAAACTTTACATCACCACATAGCTTATTTGTAAGAGGATTACGATTTACACCAACATCAATAACAACTGCTCCTTCTTTAACCATATCAGCAGTTACAAAATTTGCTTTTCCAACTGCAGCAACCAAAATATCTGCTTGCTTTGTTATACTAGCTAAATCCTTCGTACGACTATGGCAAATGGTTACTGTTGCATTTCGATCTAGTAAAAGTTTAGATGCTGGCATACCTACAATATTACTTCTACCAATTACAACGGCGTGCTTACCTTCAATTGGATAAGCTATAGAATCCAGTATTTCAATAATCCCTTTAGGGGTGCATGATACAATACCTGGCTGTTTTAAATAAAGACTTGCAACATTTTCAAAATGGAATCCATCTACATCCTTATCCCTTCTTATCGCCTGTATCACTTTTTCAGAATGAATATGCTTAGGTAAAGGCAATTGAACTAAAATACCATCAACAAGATTGTCGTTATTCAAATGATCAATTATAGCTAAAAGCTCATCTTCAGAAATCGTATCTGGTTTACGAATAGTGGTATTCATAAAACCCACTTCTTGGCAAGCCTTTCCTTTTCCCTTAACATAGGACATACTTCCTGGGTCTTCTCCGACCAAGATAACTGCCAAATGAGGTAATCTGCCATAAATAGTCTCAAAGGCTTTTACTTCCTCTGCCATCTTTAATTTTTTGCTTTTAGCCAATTCTTTTCCTGAAATCACAACAGCCATTCTATCACCATAACCTTTATAAAAGTATTATATCATTTACGAAAAAAAATTCCAATACAATTATGTATTGGAATCTATTTTATTGATAATCCTGTAAAATATAAGATTTTCTATTTGGCCTTAAGCTTAAGTATAAAATATCAAAAATCAATATCAAGATAAACATTAAGCATACGCCAACAGTAGGCGAAGAAATAAATACTATACAATTCATCAATAATGTTAATAAATTTATAATAATTAAAACAAAGCGTGTACGATGCATTATACAAAAGGCCTTTTTACTTGTACAAGTATAAAACAATAATGTTATTACTACTATTCCTAATGCAGTTAAAAACTGAATAAGGAAGATAAAATTACCAATTCCATAAGTTGAACTAAATACAATTTCATAATAATTAGCTGACATATAAGCTAAAGATATAAATGAATCAGAAAGATGTGTTGTTACAAAAGGACAGAAGGCTATCAAAAAGAACAATAAAAAATAAGCTATAGAAAACCAAAATCCAAAAATTCTTTTTTGGTTTAAGAACCAATTTTCTTGTTTGCTTGTTTTGCCTTCTACTGTAACCTCTGGTTTGTGTAATACCTCTATCTTTTTTTCTAATGCTTCTCCTTTAATGATTTCATCTATTGAAACACTATAAAAACTTGCAAGTTTTTCTAAAATTGAAATATCTGGTATTGCTTCTCCACGTTCCCATTTTGATACGGCTTGAAAAGTAACACCTATTATTTCTGCTAAATCTGTTTGGGAAAGGTCTTTCTCTTTTCTTAATTCAGTTAGGAAATTTCCCATTTTTAATCTATCCATATTTCTTTCCTCCTTTGCCTTCATTATAAAATAAGGCATTTAAAAAGTCTAGAAACTCGTATTTGAACTATATTCAACTATAGGT
>JAIDMV010000282.1 GCA_029050385.1 Anaeroplasmataceae bacterium
TCACACAGGTATCTTTAGAGGAGTAATGGTTAGAAACAACTATAAAAATGAAATGATGGTTGTTTTAATTACAACCCAAAACTATGATTTTTCTAGATTGATTGAATATATAGAAGATGGCTTTCCTTTAGTAAAATCTATGTATATCAATATTAATCCAAATAAAACCAATGTGATGCTATCAAATGAGTATATTCACATCTATAAGGATAAAACTTTAATAGAAGATATATTAGGATTAAAGTTTAGTGTTTCAGCAGCTTCCTTTATGCAAGTGAACCATGACTCCTGTGAAAAGCTATATCTAGAAGCATTTCGTATGGCCAATCTTACAAAGAATATGAATGTGATTGATGCATATTGTGGTATGGGAAGTATTACTTTAAATATTGCAAAGCAAGTTCATCATGTCTATGGTATAGAGATTGTAGAAGAAGCTATCATAAATGCAAACCACAATAAAGAATTAAATCATATAGAGAATGCTACCTTTATCTGTGGACCATGTGAAGAGGAAATAAAGAGGCTTACGAATTTAAATCAAATTGATTGTATCTTTTTTGATCCACCAAGAAAAGGCTGTGAACAATCTTTCTTAGATACTGTTATAGAGATGAAAATTCCCAAGATTATTTATATCTCTTGTAATATAGCTACAGCAGTAAGAGACATCGCATATTTAAAAGAACAAGGATATTTGATTCAAGAAGTTACACCTTGTGATCTTTTCAGTAAGACTTCTCATATAGAGGTAATCACATTACTAGAACTAAAAAAATAAAAAAGAAACCTAAAAATACGCCTGAATATCAAGGTGTTTTTAGGTTTTTTCTTTTGAAATAGAATCCTTTATTTTTCATCTATTCTTAATAAAATACAATCAACCTCGTATTGGTACCCCTCAAAAACAAATAGATAAAAGGCTTTAACCTCGTGGTAGGAAATAGAAGATGACTAGATGGAACTTCTAATATTTTTTAGAATACATGAGAACCTTGTATTACTAAAAAATTCAAGATATTTATTTTATTTGACAGAAAAAGTTTTCCTATATATAACAAAACTTTCTGAAAACTTATATGAATAAAGCAATGCTTATTTTTGCTTTAGAATGCGCCCATTGTTATTAAGTACTACTTGTACTATAATATAAGCACAACTTAAAGGAGGATTCATTATGGACTATTCAATAGTGGGCAAACAAATATTAAAATTTAGAAAAGAGAAGGGTCTTACGCAGAAGGAACTTGGCGAGGCAATCGGAGTCAGTAGCTCTGCTGTTTCTCAGTGGGAGAGTGGTGGAACGCCGGACATCTCGCTATTACCAGCTTTGTCTGACGTTTTTGGCGTAACAGTTGATGCACTTTTTGGTAGGACCGAAGTGCGAAGGGAAAACATTGAAGAAATTATCGGGAAACATATTCTCTCTCTACCAGAGAACAAGCGGCTCGAGTGGCTTATTCCTCTTATACGTAGGGTAGTGCTTATGGGATGTACAGATGCGATTTCGGATGTTGTAAACTTTGATAGTCGTGATAGTGAGATGACCCATATTGTCAAAGACGGATTTGTTACGGCTATATCATCTCAGGGCCAAACGTTTTTATCTGCCACATGGTGTGAAGAAAACATTTTTACTGATTCTTTATCTTTCGACAAAAATGTGACCCAATTGTTTTCCGTACTAGCGACCTCGAGTGCGCTAGCAATGCTTTCTAGACTTTATAGTGAAGCACCGAGACATCGTACAATCGGAGTTTTAGCAAAACTTGTTGGAATATCCCAGAGCGAAGCGGAAAAAATACTTCAAAAATTCACTGAGCTTAAACTTACAGAGGAGTTGGAACTTGAAACAGAAAATGGTAGTGAAAAGGTTTATGCAGTAAATCTAAATGGAGTAGTTGTTTCACTGTTGATTTCAGCGCGACTTGTAACACGGAAGCTATCAGAGATTAAGATAATCTCTGACAAAAGAGAGCATAGGAAGGAATGTGATTAAATTGATCAGATATTTCAAATCTCATCTTTTGTTATTTATAATAGCTACGTTTATCAGTATTTTGATAAGATTACTTTTACCTATGACTGCAATTGTGGAACAGAAAATGATTGATTTCATTACCATTGGGAACTTTACAGAATTTCAGAAGTCTCTTCTTATGGCCTGCAGTGTGGTTATTGCATCTATATTACTTTACTTTATTGATGCACTTGTACAAAAAAGATTTCAAGTGCGTTTTGAAGAAGAACTTCGTAACGATCTTTATGATGCTGTGATGCAGCAAAGTATTGTTCAATTTAACGAGAAAGATACTTCAGAGCAAATGAGCTATATTAAGAATCATTCATCGACTATAGCCAGCAATCTTGCAAGTCCGATTTTTATACTTGTTGGTTATGCCGTGATGGGGATTTGCGTTCTATTTATTATGCTCTACTATAGTCCTCTAATTGCGCTTATATCAATTATCTGTGCGATTTGTTCAGCAATTCCTCCGCTTTTTTTTAATCGCAAGCTAGGTGATAATTTGAAGAAAAAGTTGAAAAAAGATGCTGTAATGACCCTTCAGTTGAAGGAATCATTGAATGGACATGAAACGGTCACATCGTATGGAACAATCCGCTGTATTCGGGAACGATTTTTTCTATCTAGCAGGGATATGACAAATGCGGATTACAAGATGCAAATATTTATTTCCTTAATGCAGAATGTTGCTCAAGTTGCACAAAAAATCACATGGTTTATTGCCTTTCTTTTCACTGGTTATAAGGTGGCACGAGGTGAAATAACACTTGGAACAATGATTATGTTTATTACACTTTTTGGTGAATTCAATGCTTGTGTTACGCTACTTGCTCAAACAATCCCCATTTTACTTAGTACTCGCCCTAGTATCAAGGAAGCATTGAAAATTATTGACAGCAAAAATGTTGTGTTCACTGGTGAGAAAACACCATCATTTGAAGCAATGATAAGTGTCAGAAATCTTTCATTCTGTTATTCTGATGAAATTCCAGTAATTAAGGACTTAAATCTTACTATTCATAAAAATGAGAAGATTGCTCTAATTGGAGACAGTGGTAGTGGGAAAAGCACTCTTATCAAGTTGCTTAGTGGATACTATGTCACATATACAGGTGATATATATTTTGATGATGTAGAACTACACGAAATCGATTTACAAGAACTTCGCAATTATATGACTGTCATCCACCAAAATACGTTCATCTTTAACGACTCCATTCGATTTAATATCTGTCTGGGAGATTCTTTTCCTGATGATAAGTTACAAGATGCATTACATCGTAGCGGTATAGACAAATTCCTTATGGATGTCCCTGGTGGTTTGAACGGAGCATGCGGTGAAAATGGTTCGTTTCTATCTGGAGGACAAAGGCAACGTATTGCTTTAGCTCGTGCAATCATCCGTGGTATCCAGTTTCTCGTAATAGATGAAGGTGTTTCAGCCATTGATGTTGAAACAGCCAATGAGATAGAAAAAGAGTTGTTGATTCGTAATGATTTAACTCTTCTTACAATTACTCACCGCATTAAAGATGGACTTATTGGGCAGTACGATCGCGTGCTCTTGATGGAGGAAGGAAGACTGATAGAAAAGAGTGTGAATTAAGATACGAATGAAGCAGAAACGCCTTACAAATGTTGCAGATAGTGAGAAACATTGCCAAATGTATTCTACTTTATTCTAAAGGATACCACTAAATAAACCATCCCCCGAATAAGGGATAGAAGCGAGTATTACTCTAGTAATATGTCTGAAGCTGATAGCCCGTCCTGTCCTACAGGTATTCCAAACTAAAACTTAATATAAAAACAAACTAGAAGTCATTAGACATAAGGAATTATTATTTTCCCTTATATTTAATGACTTTTTTTATTTTCTATAGGTGCGAATCCTTAACTTCCTATTCAGTAAGGTGATGATCTATAAAAAACTTCAACACCCATATTAAAGAACACCAATGAAGCTAGATTCTATTTGATTGAGTTTCAAGTGGTTCTATGTTATAATACTTGTACAATAAATAGTAATTTAAATAGGTATTCAAGAATGAGTAAATATGATCCATTCCGGAAGTATTTAAAAGATAAGAACAAAGAAAGGGTGTTAATAAGATGAATTATTCTTATGTTATGGGGATAGGAAATGCTATTAGTGAATTGGCAGCACAGGGTTTTTCGATAGGAAAAGACGGAGATAATTACACAGTATCGTTTCCTAACGATTTAACAGAGATTTGGGAAGATTTTATTGTAAATCATCTTGAAGTCGGCTATTGGAATGAATATATTACAGAAAACAAAATAGTTTTTATTTTTCGATTGTCCGAAGGCATTAAAAGATACGAAGTATATGATTTTCAAAATGATGAGGTTTTGGGTCTTTGCGAAAGATTATGTGACTGTAAATTCGTTTCTTTAAAGAAAATGCTTTGCGATAATCACTTTTATTCGCAGTTAATACAATAATTTGTTGCAGTCTAAATCTCAATTTGAAAGTGAGTTGAAAAGATGAATATTAAATTAATAAGACCAGTAATAGAATTAAAAAGAGAAGCACTAGAATATAGACAAGAACATTTCGATAATAATGAGTTGATTATAAATGGTAGTGAATTATTTGATAAAATTGATTCTTATGAAGAATGGTTAGAAAAAGTAAATAATAATTCTAAAATCGAAACAGTGGATCCAAACTGGGTTTTGACTGATACCTTTTTTGCAATTAGAGAAGATGATAATAGAATTATTGGAATAATTGATTTAAGGCATACTTTAAATGAATTTCTAAAAGATTTCGGAAATAGCGGTTATAGTGTTAGACCAAGTGAGAGAAAAAAAGGTTATGCTACCGAAATGTTAAGATTACTATTAAAGCATGCAAAAGAAATTGGTTTAAAAGAATTACATTTATCAGTTGAAAGAGATAATATTCCTTCAATAAAGACAATTGTAAAAATGT
>JAIDMV010000283.1 GCA_029050385.1 Anaeroplasmataceae bacterium
CTATATACTCCTCTTGCAGAACGAAAATCAGGAATACCAGAAGGCACAGATATCCCTGCTCCAGTAAAGACAACTATATTTTTACTTTCTTTAATGATATGTTTTAATTCTTCGTATTTATCCATATGATTTCTCCTTATAATATAAACAAAAGAAAACTTTACTCAATCATGAGTAAAGCCTTACTTTTTTAGAATTCCATTTTAACGTCTTGTCTCTTTTGTTCTTCTGCTTCAAAGTATTCCTTCTTAGTGAATCTTGAGCCTGCAACGATAGAAGCAGGGAATTGTAGAATTGCTTTATTGAAGCTTGCAACATTAGAATTGAAATTGCTACGAGCAGCCTGAAGATTCTCTTCTACTTCAGATTGAGCCTGTTGAAGATTGTTAAACATTCTATCTGCTTTTAATTCAGGATAACGTTCAACAACCATTCTTAATTCTCTAGCAGCTGAAGAAAGTCTTTCATTAAAGTTTGCCTTTTCCTTTAAAGAAGCATTAACGCCTGGGTTACGCATTCCAATAATGGCAGCTAAGGTTTCTTTTTCATGCTTCATATATCCTTTAGTAGTATCATACATTTTTGTTAATAAATCAAATCTCTTTGTTAAATATACGTCAATACGAGATTCAGAATTTTCAACATCCTGTTCCATACGAATAAATTTATTACGAGTTGATATAATCCAGCCAATCACACAAAGTACAAGTAATACAATAACACCTATAACTACAAGAATAATAATACCTGTTGTACTCATTTGTCATTTCCTCCAATCACATAAGTTTTATCTTACTTTAATTATATACTTAAACTCAACAAAAAACAACATTATTTCAACAATAACTCTCTTAATTCTGCAGTTTTATCACACTTTTCCCAAGGTAAATCTAAATCTGTTCTGCCAAAGTGACCATAGGCTGCAGTTTGAAGATAAATAGGACGTTTTAAATCCAATGTCTGAATGATACCTTTTGGCGTAAGTAAAAATACTTTGCGGATTGCTTCTGCAATTTTATCTTCGCTAACAACGGCAGTACCAAAAGTATCTACAAGTACAGAGGTAGGTTCTGCAAGTCCAATGGCATATGATATCTGTATCTGACATTTTTTTGCAAGCTTTGCAGCAACAACATTCTTCGCAATATATCTTGCCATATAAGATGCACTGCGGTCCACCTTAGAAGGATCCTTGCCTGAAAAACAGCCACCACCATGTGGAGCAGCTCCACCATAAGTATCAACAATAATTTTTCTACCAGTTAAACCTGAATCCCCTGCTGGTCCGCCTACAACAAATCGGCCAGTCGGATTGAATAAATATCTTGTTTTAGAATCTACTAGGTGACTAGGAACGACCTTGTCAACAACTTCTCTTTTAATGTCCTTTGCAAGAGTAGCCATATCCACCTCAGGAGAATGCTGAGTAGAAATCAAAATAGTATCGATTCTTGCAATCTTGCCAGCTTCATCATATTCAACAGTTACCTGTGTTTTTCCATCTGGTCTTAAATAAGGTACGACATTTTGTTTTCTTACCTCTGTTAATTTATGTGCAAGCTTATGCGCTAAAGTAATTGCCATAGGCATATACTCTTCTGTTTCATCACAGGCATAACCAAACATTAAGCCCTGATCTCCAGCACCTTGTTCATGATCACTTGTTTCATCCACGCCCATAGCAATATCTGGAGACTGAGGATCTATAGCGGATAATACCGCTAAATTATCTGCATCAAATCCATATTTTCCTCTTGTATAGCCAATGTCAGAAACAGTTTTACGAACAATTTTCTGTAAGTCGACATAATGATTTGTTGTTATTTCTCCAAAAACCATAACTAGTCCTGTAGTACAAATAGTTTCACAAGCTACTCTAGCATTTGGATCATGGGCTAAAATATCATCTAAAATCGCATCTGAAATCTGGTCGGCAATCTTATCAGGATGTCCTTCTGTAACAGACTCTGATGTAAATAATCTACGCATGGATTGCCTCCAATATTGCCTTTGCAAGCTGATCTGCACATGAGGTAGCTCTTGGTCCACAGGTATTTCCTTCTAAGATTTGAACTACTTCTTCGGCAGGTTTACCTTCTACCAGTTTGCCAATAGCCTTTAAATTACCATTGCAACCTCCCATAAAACAAACATTATGTAGGTTTCCGTTTTCATCTAAATCAAATGTAATTTTTTTAGAGCAAGTGCCCTTTGTTTCATAATTATAAGTCATTTTCTACTCCTTCATTTCCATCATATATTTTTTCAAATTCATCTTTAAAACGATCAAATCGTTCAAAGACATTTCTATCAAAGTAAACATTAAAATGCTCACTCAAATACTGCATTGTAACCTTATGACTATACGCTTTTTTATAGGATTTAATACTACGCATGGTCACATATAACTCACAGATTAAGATAATCTGAGCAGGAATTTCATTTTGTATTGAATTCATTCGTGCAATGAATTCTTCTGTATTAGAACCCTCAAATGTGGAACGTATCATATTCTCACATTTTCTTTCCAACTGTAATCTAGATATGATTATACTACCTAAATTCGTTTGTTCTTTTAACAACGCATATTTTTCATCTTCGTTCATACTTGCATCAGGCGAAAAGCTCACACTTTGTTCAATATGAATTTTAGACTGCGTATCTATCATATGAATTTCTTCATCTGATAAACTCAAAAGTTCAGCTAAACGTCTAGACATTTTTGATACAATGTATATATTCTGTTTATCCTCTTCACTTCGCGAAGAATTATCAAGAGTTACCTCAAATATTTTCGTAACAACATTTGTAAAGTCCTCTTGAACCTCTCTACGCTTCATTAGCTCCTTTTTACGTTCTTCCTGCATATATCCACTCATCGTTACAATACTATATAAAACAAGCATATAAATACATAGCAGTAAAGTTCTAAGCAAGATATCTCTAAAATCTTCACTCACAAAAAATTCTGTAAATAATTTACTGATATCCTTTGCAATGTCAGACCATATTATGGTATAGGTTACTGAAAAATGTAAAAATGTTACTGCAATAAGTGTCCACACAAAAACTGTTTTCAACAACTTTTTATTTTGGTAAAAAGAACATACAGCTAATGAATAATACAATAGAATATATCCACATTCCTGTAAATACTTGATTTCTCCAAACCTCAGTTTAATATAGATAACAATCGCTAAGGCAAGCATATAAAAGCACGAGAAATAACTAGCTATCTCTTGTGAAGTATAGTTATCAGGGTTCTTGTTAATGCTTCGCTTTAAATAAATATTTAAAACAAAGGTTACAATAAACAATAAACCTGCCAACAAGAAATTACTCTTTTCGCCAAACGATAGTACTGTGAAAATCAAGGTGAATACTAGGTTCGATAAAAAGATAATATTTTTTATAACAATATTTTTTCTATAAAGCACTTGTGTTTCATTAGCGATATCAATACCACTTTCAAAACCAAAGGCGTTGTTAAAAAACTTTGTGTTTTTAATTTTATTTTTTAACGACAAATATTCCACCTCCTTTTTTCAAATATCATTATACCATATCTGACATTAAATGACATCAAACTCTTTTAAAATTTTTTGACCATTGACAAAATCCTTTGCAGGAAGCATCTTTTTGCCTGGAACTAAAATTAAATCCAAGCTCACTGCATCATCAGAAGCTTTAATCAAAACCTGTTTCTTTAGAGATAAAACCGTTCCTGGAACATGGTTTGAAGTATCCTCTACAACCTTGGCCTGAAAGACTTTTAGTTTTATATCCTTAAATACTATGGTGGCTCCTGGTTCTAAGG
>JAIDMV010000284.1 GCA_029050385.1 Anaeroplasmataceae bacterium
GAGATAGTATTACATTTTAAAACTATGGATATACTTTTTTAGATGAATAAGCATAGTATGAATTAAATATATGACATATCTTAAAAAGGAATTTTAAATGAAATCTTTAGTGTTCTGTAACAGGTATTTATATTAATTTTACGATTTTAATATATTCACATTCCCTTCATTATCCCTTAAAAACTTGCAGAAAATGTGAGGTAGGAAAATGATAAAACTATTAAAAATAGGTTTTTGTTTTTCTATAGTTGTTTTAGTATTTTTTAATGTGACTATAGATGCTGAGGCAGAAGAACAAATAAACTTGCCAAGTGTTTTTGAAAAAGAAATAGAAACAAATTATGGACTAAACTTTTCTATGAATACTACGGATAATTTAGATGTCATATATACCTATAAGGGGACTCCAGTGGAAGTTATTAAGCACATAGAAGATTATAATTCTGTTGAAAAAGGCCAAAAGGATTCAGATATGGGAAAAAAATTTCCTAATGCAGAAAAACTTCGACCTGCATCAAAACTTTATAATTGTCATTCTTATGCTTGGTATAGTCAATCTGAATCAAATCCTTATTGGATGGATAATCCCTCAGCCTATTATTTAGATGGAAGCTATACAGAGGTCAGTAGTCCTAAAGTAGGAGATATCATTTGTTATTTTAATAACGCAGGAACTACGAATACAACTTCAGATGATATAAATCTTCATTCTGGGATTGTTACAGAGATCCTAATAGGGACTACGAATAATGTATGTGGAAATTCTAATTTGGTTATGGTCACTTCTAAATGGGGAAGCTATGGATTATATCGTCATAGAGGAGATGAATGTCTATACACATCATATGGTGGTGGAAGTGCATCTTATATAAAGTTTTATCGCCACATTCATAATACCATATATAAATGGAAAAATGAAACAAAGCATTTTGCAAGTTGTTTCTGTGGCATACAGGAATTGCAGGCACATGCAATTAAGAAAGGGACGAATAAGTGTATCGTATGTGGTGGTCCTGCATCTTCTGGATTTGATGATTTAACAGCTTTAAGAACCATAAAGGCTTCAAAAAATGGTAGTTATATATTACCAAATGGAGTTATTGTATTAGATGAGAAAGATATATATGCATATTTGAATGGAACTTTAGTATTTTCAGATATATCCATAGTATCCTCCTTCATATTGCTTTAATTAAAATAAATTTTAATCATATTTAAAAAGTTTGATATACAGTTTTTTAAAAAATATAAATATAATTAACCTTGAGCTTATATAAGATGTTAGAAGAGAGAGTGATTTAAATGAAATTAAAGATAATATTATTTTTTTCTTGTATTTTAATGTTGCTAGGTGTAGCTTCTTGTAAACAAACAGATGAATACGATGATTATGTAAATACATTTGACGAATATGGGATTCAATCCATATGCATAAGTAAGTATGCTCGTTTGTATTATCCTAAATTAAGGATAACAAAAAAATCTGCAATTAAAAGTGTTTTAAAAAAACTAGATTTTTTGAATTTGGATTTTAAAAATAAGATGGAAATAACAGTTTTTGAAGAGTATTTTCCTATTATTAGTGATTCTATAGTAATTGATTTTTATGGAATTGCCAAAGAACTTTATACTATTGTAATACATGATGATGG
>JAIDMV010000285.1 GCA_029050385.1 Anaeroplasmataceae bacterium
GAATAATAGAATATGGCTATATATTTTAAATATCTGCTTATTTGCAGTAACTATGGTATTTATGGCTCTATTCATTTCCAGTCTATTTAAATCAGATATGGCTTATATGTGTCTTGCAAATGTATTACCACTTGTGGCAGCATTTGTATGCGGCTCCTTTGTAGGTATAGACTTACTTCCTGATGCTACAAAGGCATTTGGTCATATTTTCCCAAATATCTATATTGTTTTAGGAAATCAATATATTCAAACGGCTTCCACCTTTAATTTTGGCACTTATTTAGGAATTGTATGGCCTTGCTTCTTATTTATTGCGATATTCATTATAGGAAGTATTTTAGTCACAAATCGTATCTCGAAATCAGAGAACTAGTTTGATAAAAAATGAAATAAAAACTTTGTTTTTAAGAAATAATCAAGTTAAAAAAGCCATTTATTTTTCGAAATATGAAAAATAGATGGTTTTTATTTATTTAAATTGAAGAGAAGTGTTTTTTATGGTAAAATGATAAGGAAGTAAAGAATAAGAGGTACGCTTTATGAAAAGAGACGCAAGAATTAAGGCGATGCAAATTTTATATACATGCGATTTTCAAGGACTAGAAATAAAAGATGTTCTAGAAATGGAAGAAGAACTAGATGAATTAGCTGTTGCTTTAGCTGAGTTTTGTTATGCGAATTTATCAAGAGTAGATGAACTGATTTCTTCTACTTTAGAGCGCTATACCATTGATCGATTAAATTTAGTAGATAAGGCAATCATCCGTTTAGCTGTTTCAGAAATGCTAGCAGGAAAAGAACCACGTCAGGTTATCATCAATGAAGCATTAGAAATCACTAAGTTATATACGGATATAGGAGATCATAAGGCAGTCAGCTTTAACAATCGATTGCTTGATAATATCAATAAGAAATTGAAGGTTGAATAAAATGGAAGAACGTTATTTAACTGTCACCGCTTTGACAAAATATATCAAGTATAAATTTGACCACGACCATCATTTAGAAGAGGTTTTGCTGGAGGGGGAGATTTCTAACTTTAAGCATAATTCTCGTGGGCATTTTTATTTTACCTTAAAGGATGAAAATGCTAGCATTTCAGTTACGATGTTTTCTAGCTTTGCAAGACTAGTGAAGTTTGAGCCAAAAGATGGAATGAAGGTTTTTGTAAAAGGAAACGTTACAGTCTATGAGCCTTCTGGAACCTATCAAATTAATATTAGAGAAATGAAGAGCGATGGAGTAGGAGATTTATATCTTGCCTTTCAAAAATTAAAAGCGGAACTTGAAAAAGAAGGTTTATTTGATCCAGAGCATAAACAGAAGCTTCCTTTGTTTCCACAGTGTATTGGTGTTGTAACTTCACCTACAGGTGCTGCAATAAAGGATATTATTCATACGGTTGGAAGAAGATATCCTTTAACTCGGATTATTTTATATCCTGCAATTGTCCAGGGGGAAGATGCCAAGGACAATGTAGTTGAACAAATCGAACTTGCTAATGAACAAGGCCTATGCGATGTATTAATTGTAGGTCGTGGTGGTGGTTCAATAGAGGATCTTTGGGCTTTTAATGAACGATGTGTTGCAATGGCGATTTATAATAGTAGAATTCCTATTATTTCTGCAGTGGGTCATGAAATTGACTTTACCATTGCTGATTTTGTGGCGGATGTTCGTGCGGCTACTCCAACTGCTGCAGCTGAGCTTGCAACCCCATCTCTAGAAATGCTTAAAGGAAATGTTGCCTATTATGTGGACCGGATGACAAAGCATATGAAGCAAATCATCGAGAATGCAAGGCTTCATATCGCAAATATGGATAGAAGAATTGATTCTTTAAATCCAATGTCTATGCTAGAGCACAAGAAAAGAATATTAAAGGAATATACAAAACAGCTTACTCTTTTGATTCAAAGAATACTTTTAGAAAAGAAAAGTGAATTTAAGATATTAGATAGTAAGCTAGGTGCTTTAAATCCACTTGCTATAATGGATAAGGGATATTCTATTAATAGCGTAGATGGTGTAATTATTACGGATGTCACAAAGGTTAAAAAGGATGATATCCTCACTACAAAAATGAAAAATGGTGAAATAAAAAGTAAAATCCTGGAGGTAAAGACAAATGGAAACTAAGACATTTGAGGAAAATTTGAAGAAATTAGAAGAGATTGTTCGCAGTCTTGAAAATAAAGATATTACATTAGAGGATGCAGTAAAGAATTATACAACAGGACTAGAGCTTTCTAAAACCTGTTATGACATCTTAAACACAAACGAACAGCTTGTTGTTCAAAAGATGACAGAAAGTGGACTTGTTGATTTCAATAGTGATAAGGAATGAGACTAGATCTTTTTTTAGTGGAGCATAACTACTATGACAGTAGAACTAAGGCTCAAAAGGCAATAGAGGCTGGTGCTGTAAAGGTATCAGGTACTGTAATTACAAAGTCTAATTATGAAGTTTTAAGTGATGCTCCTATAGAAATTATTAAAGAGACTAACCCTTATGTTTCACGAGGGGGTCTAAAGCTAGAGGCAGCAATAGATAATTTTAAGCTAGATTTTAAAAATAAAAAGGTTTTAGATATTGGCTCCTCTACTGGTGGCTTTACGGATTGTGCTTTAAAGCATGGAGCAGAGCTTGTTTATGCAGTAGATGTTGGCACGAATCAGTTAGATTCTTCTTTAAGAGGAAGAAAGGATATTGTTCTTTTAGAACAAACCAATATTTTAGAAGTGGAAAGTCTTCCAGTTGACTTTGATTATATCGTAATGGATGTATCCTTTGTTAGTATTGAAAAAATACTTCCTGCGGTAGATCGCTTCTTAAAAGAGGATACAACTTTTATTTGTTTAATTAAGCCTCAGTTTGAGGTAGGAAAACGATATATGAAGAATGGAATAGTTAAGGATAGAGGCCTTCATATTAAAGTTTTAGAACATGTTATATCTCTATTAGGAGAGTATCATTTGGGTGTTTCTAAATTGATTCCATCCCCGATATTAGGTGGAAGTGGAAATAAAGAATTTTTGGCTTGTATCAAAAGAGGTATTGATACAAGGATAAATGTTATTGAAGTATGCAAGTAGGTGGAAGTATGCTAAAAAGCTTAAGTGTAAGAAATTTTGCAATCATCGAAGATATTCATATTGATTTTAAAGAAGGAATGACTGTTCTAACTGGTGAAACAGGGGCAGGTAAATCTTTGATAATTGATACAATTTCCCTTTTGTTAGGTCAAAGAGCAGATAATGATATGATTCGTTATGGTGAAAAAAAAGCAACTATAACAGGCATTTTTTCATACACTAATGAAGAACTTGATGAGCTTTTAACACGCTTTTCTATCCCCAAAGAATCTGAACTTACTATTATCAGAGAAATCCAAGACAATGGGAAAAATAGTATTAAATTAAATAATGTTTCCATTAGTCTTACCATGCTTAAGCAAATTTCTAATTTCTTAGCAGATATTCATATTCAAAATGATACATTTAAATTGTTGAATCAAGATTCTTATTTATCCTTAATTTGTCCTAATCAAGATGCTTCCTATGATAAAATTGTTTCTAACTATATGATTGCCTATTCAAAGTATTTAGAAGCTTATCATAAATATGAGCATGTTGTTAAAGGTCAAAAGGAAAGCCAGGAACGACTAGAATATATGCTTTATGAACAGACTGAACTAAAGAACCTAGGTCTTGTTCCAAATATTGATGAAACTTTAGCATCAGAAATCTCTAAGCTAGAGAATTACTGTCTCGTATACTCATCTGACGCTGCCGACGATCTTACGCGTGTAGATCTCG
>JAIDMV010000286.1 GCA_029050385.1 Anaeroplasmataceae bacterium
AGTTATATTAGGTGGTATATTTGGAGTGCTAAGTGGTGTATTTGCAAACCTCTGTAGTCAAAATTTTGCCAATGATCTAAGATGTGATTGTTTTAGAAGAGTGATGCATTTATCCTTTGAACAAACCGATTATTTTGAGACAGGTTCTTTAGTAACAAGAATTACAAACGATGTAACACAAATTCAAAATTTAGTTGGTCTTTTAATTCGTGGCTTCGTTCGTACCTTTATGCTGTTTGGTGGCGGAATATTTTGTATGCTGATGCTAGACTTAAGTTTTGGTATAGTACTCGCATGTGCATTACCTCTTGTCATCATTTTCGTAATTATTTTCATTCGTAAGGCAAGTCCAAAATTTAAAATCCTTCAAAAGAAAATTGATACTTTAAATTCAGTTCTTCAAGAAAATGTTTCAGGTGCCAGAGTGGTTAAGGCCTATGTAAAAGAAGAATATGAGGAAAATCGATTTGAAGAGGCTAACTCTAGTTTAGTAGGAACACAAAGGTATGTTCTAAAGCTATTTAGCTTGATGCAGCCAATAACCAATATTATATTAAATTTGAGTATTGTTGCTATTATCTATGTCGGTGGAATTAATGTTAAGACGAATCAAGGAATGACGACAGGTCAAATTATGGCAGCAATTACCTACATCTCTAGAATTTTGATGGCAGTTTTAAATATGGCTAATTTATTCCAAACTGCCTCTCGTGCTCAAGCATCTAGTATCAGAATTAAAGAAATTCTTCGTACACTTCCTGTTATTTCAGATGGAGCATTTCAAGAAGAAACTTCGTCCTTTGGTAAGATTGAATTTCAAAATGTTAGTTTTTCTTATCCAGATCAAGTAGATGTTCCTGTCCTTCAGAATTTAAGCTTTACAATTGAAAGCGGACAGACAATTGGAATTCTAGGTTCAACAGGAAGTGGTAAATCTTCTTTAGTACAATTAATCCCACGATTTTATGATGTGAGTGCTGGAAATATTCTTATCGATGATGTGGACATTAAAGAGTATTCCTTAGAGTATTTAAGAAGTAAGATATCTATTGCTTTACAAAAAAGTGAATTATTTTCTAAAACCATTTACGAAAATATTGCCTTCAGTAAACCATCAGCTACTAAAGAAGAAATTATCGATGCAGCCAAAATTGCCTGTGCAGATGATTTCATAAGTTCTAAGGAATCTGGATATTATACAGTTGTTGCTGAAAAGGGAATGAGTCTTTCAGGTGGTCAGAAACAAAGAATCAGTATTGCAAGAGCGATTTTAAAGCCTTCTGAGATACTAATTTTTGATGATACAACAAGTGCCCTGGATTTGAAAACAGAGGCTAAGGTATTCCAAAACTTAAATGAAAAGCATAAACAAAAAACGAAAATCATTATTGCACAAAGAATTTCTACTGTTATGAATGCAGATATAATTTTTGTTTTAGAACATGGTAAAATCGTTGATAGAGGAAATCATAAAGAACTTTTAGAAAACAGTAAAATCTATCAAGAAATCTATAACTCTCAGTTAAAAGGGGGTGTAGTAAATGAATAAGAAAGAATTTTTAGAGCTTCTCAATCAATCCAAAAAAGAAATGAATCAGGAAGGAAAGCTTTCTGATGAAACAAAAGCTTTGATTTTAAAAGAAAAGGATTCTTTATTGGAGGAACTATCAGAAGAAGAAAAAATAGAACTTTATAAGCTTCTTCAAGCAACGAATAAAAAGGACAATCCAACTTCTGTAGCTCAGCCATCTCTCCGTTTTGGAGGAAGAGGACCTAGAAGCTTTGGTATGGGAGAAAAAGCTGAAAACAGAAGGGGAACTATTCTAAGACTCTTTAAATATTTTCAAAGAGAATTACCTCTTGTTTCTATTTTGTTTTTAGCAATACTAGTTGTTGTTTTATGTAATGTAATTACACCAAGATTACAAAGTGCTGCAATAGATTCTATTGATAATAAAGACTTTAATGCTTTATATCCATATTTATTTTGGATGATAGGTGCATTTGTTCTCTTATCTTTATTCAATTTGGTTCAGGGCTTAATCAGTGCTATCTTATCTCAAAAAATAGTTAAGAGAATGAGGAGTGACTTATTTCATAAAATCATTCATTTGCCGATTGTCTATTTTGATACACATTCCCATGGAGATATTATGAGTAGAATGACAAATGATGTAGATAATATATCAAACACACTTGCTCAAAGTTTAAGCTCTTTATTTAATGGTGTAATGATGATAATCGGAACACTGATTATGATGTTTATTACCTCCTGGCAGCTTGCGAGTCTTTCTCTAGTTGTAATTTTATTAACAGTTGTTGCTACTAAGATCTTGTCAAAAGCAATGAAAAAATACTTTAAGCGTAGACAAATCCTTTTAGGAAAACTAAATGGTACAGTAGAAGAAATGGTAACAAGCTATCGTACGGTTGCAAGTTACTCTAAGGCTGAAGACATAATAGAAGAATTTGCAGACACCTCAAAGCAATTAACCAAGACGGGAATCATTGCAGAGATATTAGGTGGTTCTATGGGACCAATTATGAATGCCATCAGTAATATCGGATTTGTTATTATTGCTGCCTTTGGCGGATACTTTGCAACAAAGGATATTGTATCTATTGGAGTCATTTCTGCCTTCATCATTTATGCTAAGGAATTCTCAAGACCTTTAAATGAAATTGCCTCTTTATATGGACAGCTTCAAACTGCAATTGCCTCTGCTGAACGTGTGTTTATCATTTTTGATAGTCAAGAAGAGAATAATTCAGGAACAGAAGCTATGGAGAACAAGGAAGGGAATATTACTTTCTCTAATGTAAACTTTTCTTATGCCAATGGGAAACAAGTTTTATTTGATTTTAATTTAGATATCCATAGTGGTGAAAAAATAGCTCTTGTAGGGCATACTGGTTCTGGTAAGACAACAGTTGTAAATCTATTAATGCGGTTCTATGATGTGAATCAAGGCAATATCTTAATCGATGGAGTTGATGTTCAAGACATAGATAAAGAAGAACTTAGAAGAAATACAGCGATTGTTCTACAGGATACCGTATTATTTCACGATACTATAAGGAATAACCTTATGTATTCGAATAGTTCTGCAACAGAGGAAGATATAATGGATGCCGCTAAAAAATGTCACTGTGATGGATTTATAGAACAGATGAAGGGTGGTTATGAGGCTGTACTTTCTGAAGGAGGCTCAAACTTAAGTCAGGGTCAAAGACAACTTTTAAGTATCGCAAGAGCCTTCATTGCTAAGCCTAAAATCTTAATTTTAGATGAAGCTACCTCAAGTGTAGATACAAGAACAGAAAAGCTAATTCAGGATGCTATGGTACAACTTATGAAAAATAAAACCAGCTTGATTATTGCGCATAGACTTTCTACAATTTTAGATGCTGATAAGATTATAGTTATGGATCAAGGTCGCATTGTAGAAGTAGGAAATCACAATGCCTTAATGAAGCAAAAGGGAAAATATTATGAGCTTTATATGACACAATTTGCAGGAAATGCATTATAAAAAGGATTGGGATAGTTTATCCCATTCTTTTTTTGACATTAGTTTGGATATCTAGTATAATAAAAAAGTGAGGTTATTGCTATGCTACTATTTACTTTAATTGATTTTAATTTAACACCACTAGAAATTGCTGGAAATATTCTAACCTTCATTGGTATGGTTTTATTTTTGACAAGCTCATTTTGCAGAAAGAAAAAGAATATCTTACTATTTCAAACTGGAAACCATTTCTTAAGTAGTATAGGAGAGATTTTTTTAGGTCAAATTTCAGGTGCTATTCAAGAT
>JAIDMV010000287.1 GCA_029050385.1 Anaeroplasmataceae bacterium
CCACATAATAGAACACCTCTTCTAATTCATTTATTAAATCTTCATAAATATAAAACGAATATCTAAAGCTTTTTTAACATTTTTATTATAAATCAATCTAATCTTATTGTCAAATTGGTAAAAAAAGAGACTCTAATAGTCTCTTTCATATCGTATTACTCATCTATATTCTCTGGAGAATTGATTACAACATCCTTAAAGGTTACAGAGGCATTTTCAGTCTTTATACTTCCAATTGTTTGAAT
Source organism: Anaeroplasmataceae bacterium (assembly GCA_029050385.1). GTDB lineage: Bacteria > Bacillota_I > Bacilli_A > Acholeplasmatales > Anaeroplasmataceae > Pelethenecus. Next base: position 246 of record JAIDMV010000287.1, read on the forward strand.
ACTATCTATATGTGCTGTGCAACCATCTTCAATTGTGATGACAATACTAGAAGTTGCATCATATGTTGATACTTTTAGACCCCCATTTCTTATCTGTGCAAATGAGGCAGAAATAATAAGAGTACTATCTGGCACACATAGAGTGAAGCCTCCTAAATCGATTGCTAACTTTTTACCTTGAATAATGATTTTTCCTTCTTGAAGATCTTCTTCTGTGTAGACTAAATCTTCACATAAAGATAAACACTTATACTCTAAAGAAGAGGAAAGGTATTCTTTAACATCTAAACTCTCTATTATAGGCTTTGTTGCATAACTTGGAGCAATGCTAGATGAAGCATTATAAAGCATAGCATCTGTTGTGGTAAATAATTGAACTTCTTTTCCAATATAAAGATTACTTGCTCCATAAGAGATTTCTTTTTCTTTGGAACCCTCTACACCAAAAAAGGCATTTACTTCTCCAATAAAGTTTTTCCGAAGCGTACTTTTTTCAATGACCACATTACTTTCTTCTTGAGCACATAGCGCATAAGATGTAGTGGCTGTAATATCTGCTCTTCTAATCAAAGCATTCGCATTAGAGATACTTATTCCACCAAAGGTGGTTATATTTTCAACCAAAAGATTCGCTTGATGATCACTGGCAATTACAAATTTACTATCTAATTCGTTCTCTAAATACCCATTTCGAATATAGGAGTGTGTTGCCTTAAAGTATATCTTGTCATTTGATAAACTTAAGGTATATCCATTTAAATCAATAGAGGCATAGTTTCCTTCTAAGATTACACCCTCCTGTAGATGAATATCGTTTGTCAAGGTTAAATCATAGGCATTCTTTTGGGTTAAATAACGAAAGTCCTCTTCTGTATTAACATATTGTCTTATCGGAAGCTTATCCAGCTTTGTATCCTTATAATTCTTCCCTTCAATCATAACCTCTGCCTGATATTTTATAAATCCTTCCTCTACAAATGTGGAAGCTTTGTAATCTACTTCAATAGGATCTGCATCAAAAGTAAGTGCAGATTGATTACATTTACAGTTGATACGAGCACTTGCTTGATATCCATTTACCACTGGCTGCCATATCCATTGTGGATGTTCATAGTCATAATCATGATTCTTTGGATCAATCGGTAGAATTTCTTCTTTCACATCAGTATAGCTTATCTCATGAAGATTTATATTAGCAGTATAAATTACTTCTCCTTCAGATACACAGGTTGCTGGAATGCTACTCTTTTGAATTTGAGCAGTATAAATATCAAAATGCGTTGGATCGTTTTTACAAGAAAAATAGAGTTGTGCTTTTGTAAAGCCTTCCCATTTCCACTCATACTCCTCATAATTAAAATCATGATTCAATGCTTCAACTATTTCTACTTGTTCATCTGTATATGTTTTTCCACCCACAGTTATTGTTGCAATATGAGTTTCCCTTCCAGCTTTGGTACAAGTAGGTAACTCAGATTTTGTTTCCATTTCTGCATTATAGCTGACTTGATGAGTTTTGTCATTTATGCAGGTTACCTTTGCAGTTGCAGAGTCATACTCCGTCCAATTCCATTCAATATGATCATAATCAAAGGCATGTCCAGTGGCTAATAGTTTTTCTTCTTTAACATCTTCATAGTTTTTACCTTGAATAAAAACTGTTGCGGTGGTAATGACTTTCCCATCGGTTGTACATGTAGCTGGGAATGTTTCAGAATGTAATTCTGCTTCACATTGCAGTGTATGAGATGGATCATTTTTGCAGGGAATTTGGGCATTAACATTTGTTTTTTCAAGCCAAGACCAACTGATATTCTCCAAATCAAAATTATGTTCAAGTGGCAAAAGGATTTCTTCCTTTTGATTCGTATATTCTGTCTGTTCTACTAAAGCAGTTGCGGTGTATATTGTTTTGCCAGCTTCAGTACAGGTAGCTGGGAAAGTTAAGCTAGACACATCTGCCACATATGTTTTTTTATGGTCTTTGCTATTACTGCAGGATACCACAAGCTTTGCAGCTTCAAAGCCTTCCCATTGCCAATCAGCATTCTCATAATCAAAACTATGTCCAAGAGCCATTAAATCCTTTTGTTCTTCTATTACCATATTACAATAGGAGCAATACTTCCCTCTAGTTATTCCTGCAGTTTCACAGGTTGGCGCTATAGCTGAAGTCTCAACAAAATCATGTTCTTTTTTAGGTAATTTTGTCTCTTCCCAAGAGATTTCACTCGTAGCATCTTTATCTCTGTATGCACGATTACATTGAGAACAAAACCAATATTCAATACGGCCTTCACTTATACAGGTAGGCTCTATTTTTAGAACATGCACTTTCGTATGAACATGTTCTTCTTTATATTCCTTTTTATCACAGCCTACTAAGAATAAAAGTAAAAATACTATAATAAAACAAACTGAAATTTTAAACATTTTATAACAGCCTTCTGTTATAAACATCATAC
>JAIDMV010000288.1 GCA_029050385.1 Anaeroplasmataceae bacterium
ATCATTCATAGATAGTCTTTTTTCTTTTAATTTGTCTAATTTTATTGTTTCTATTTGGTTTTTATTATATAATAATAAAGATTTCTAAAAAAAGTGAGGTGTTAGAATGCTTGATAGCTATAAAGAATTCAAAGAATTTCTTAGTACACTAGAGTATCGTCCAAAGTTGTTACTTCATAGCTGTTGTGCACCCTGTTCCTCACATGTGATTTTACTTTTGAAGGATTATTTTGATATTACTATATTTTATTCTAATGATAATATTTCTCCAGTAGAGGAATATGAAAAAAGATTAGCTGAAGAAATAAGATTTTGTAAAGAGATAGATTCCAATATAAAAGTAATTTTTGATGCATATAAGAAATCCGATTATGAAGAGGCAGTAAAAGGATATGAGCAATTAGGAGAAAGAACAGAGCGTTGTTATAAATGTTACCAGCTTAGATTGGAAAAAACTGCAAAGAAAGCAAAGGAGCTTGGCTTTGACTATTTTACAACAACTCTATCTATTTCTCCTCATAAAATCACAAAGTGGATTAATGAAATTGGAAAAATTCTAGAAGAAAAATATCAAGTTTCCTATCTGTTTTCAGATTTCAAAAAAGAAGAAGGATATAAGCATTCTATAGAATTATCTAAAAAGTATGGTCTATATCGCCAAGACTATTGCGGATGTCTATATTCTAAGCTAGAAAGGAAGAATCAAAATGCAGAAGAATAAAAAAACAAAAATCCTACATTTGAATATTCCAAGCGATAGAAGACTTTTATTTATGAGTGATATCCATGGGGATATTAAGCTGTTTAAAGAAGCCTTAAAAAAGGCAGAGTTTAATTCTTCAGATTACCTATTTGTAGTTGGGGATATGATAGAAAAGGGAGATCCTGCTGATAATCTAGCCATGCTAAAATATATTGTCGAATTAAACAAACAGGAAAATGTCTATTTTATGGCTGGTAATTGTGATGAAGTGTTTCGCTTTATTTTGCCTCCTCTAGATAAGAAAAGATTTCTTTATTATGCAACAGAACTTAAAAAATCTGTGATTAATGATATGGCATCAGAGCTATCTTACCCTATTTCTAAGGATATGGATATAGAGGATTATATTAAAACCATAGAAGAAAAATATAAGGAATATTTTAATTTTGTTGATGAGCTTCCAGATGTCATCTTTATTAATGATGCATTAGTTTTAGTACATGGTGGAATTATGGATATTCATCATATACCAGAAAATGCTTTAGAGGTATTAAAATGTGATCGTTTCTTAGAATTAAGTCCTGTTCAGCCAAAAACGATGATTGTTGGGCATAATCCTACTAGAAATTATCGCTCTGATATTCCTTGTGTGAATCCAATATTTGATTTTAGAAAAAATATAATTTGCTTAGATGGCGGAAATAACCTTGTTAAGGGTGGACAGATTAATGTTGTTTCTTTAAATAATTTGTCAGAAATGAGTTTTAGTTTTTTTGCGATAGATCATTATCCTAAATATATAGTACAAGAAGATATCAACTACGATAAGCCTAAAAATCAGTTTACAATGCGCTTTGGTAAAAATGAAGTAGAACTTATCACAAAGGATTTGGACTTCTATCTAATTCGTCCAATAGGAACAACTGATGAATTGTGGGTACATGAGGAATTTATATTTGAGGCTGATGGAAAGCATTATTGTTATGATGGTTCAAATACCTTTATCAATTTGAAAAAAGGAGAAGAGATTTCAGTAATCAAGAAGGCAAAGCCTTATAGCTTAATTAAGCATAATGGTATTGTAGGATTAATTGAATCAAAATACATTCATGATGACAAGCTATAAGATTACAACGCATAGTGCAGGCTTAACATTAAAAGAATACCTA
>JAIDMV010000289.1 GCA_029050385.1 Anaeroplasmataceae bacterium
AATATGATCTACATAAATATAATTAATATCAGAGTCCTCTTCTTCTTGTTTGACTTCAGTTACAATTGTTTTGGCACCAAGCGCTATTGCATCCTTTATAAACTGATTTGCATTTACACGATTGCCATGAATTGCAACAAACACAGAATCTTTCACACATTCTCTACTATCACTAGTTAGCTTGCTAATCTTATGATTGATTTTTCCAAGTGGGAGTCCTGCTTTTCTTAATATTGTATTTATCTTCATCGATATCACCTATATCATTTTATGTTGAAGCTAAAAAAAATATCCTACCTTTTGTAGAATATTTTTTGGATTTATGTTATATTAAGTCATTTCTTACTAGAATGATGCTTGCTGCCTTTATTAAATCTTCATATGAATTTTGGATTTGATTGTTCTTTACAAGCATTAAAAGAAATTCTAATACTTTAGGAATTTGGTGCACTTGATAGCCCAGTTTTTCTAAATCTGCAGCTTTAATTTCTAAATCACGAAACATTAAAGCTTGCTGTTTTTCCAATAAGGTATAGCATTTTTTTTCCAAAGTATCTAAGAAAGGAATATCTGCTATTTGATTTAGGGCACAGTGTTCTGCTCTTTTAATAGAAAACAAAATACCAATATCTTCTTTTTGAATGTTTAGAAAGTCCTTTAGAGTATCCTCAGCAAAAAGATAATCTTGACAATCCAGAAGCTGCAAGATACGCGTTTTAACCTCTTTTGAAAATCCATATTCTCTTAAAAACTTTTCAGCAAGAATTATATCTTGGTTTTTCCATAGGACTACAAGACGTAAAATGAAAGTATTCTTTGTATAATCTAAGCATTTCATTTGAAAATCGCTTATAGGAAAAAATTTAGAAAAAATATTTTTATATTTCCAAAAGAGTTTTCCTGGTGTCTCCAGATTAAGAAAGGCTGTCAAATACTTCCCAATTTCAATCTTTTTTGTTGAATTGAAGTCACCATGAAAGTTTGCAAGATAGTTTGCTAACTTCTGTTCAAAATGAAAACCAAATTTTACATGATAGAATAAAGCTTCTAAAAGAAAAATAGGTTTTCCTTTTAAATTACTGTAATCTAAAACGGATATTCTTTTCCTTTCTATATCATCTAAACC
>JAIDMV010000029.1 GCA_029050385.1 Anaeroplasmataceae bacterium
TAACTCTTGGCATATCTTGTTACCTCCTTAATTATAGTAAATTAGAAATTAATGGTTTAATACGTTTAACGTCAGTCTCGTGAACTAAACCACTCTTTGATAAATTTTTGTTTTGTTTGTGGGTCTTATTTGTTTTTAAATGTCCTGTATATGCATGACCACGTTTAATTTTTCCAGATGCAGATACTTTGATTCTTTTCTTTAATCCACTATGTGTCTTTTGCTTTGGCATAATCTTAACTCCTTAATCTTTTGATGTTTTTGGTGCTATTACAGCGAATAATGTTCTACCCTCTAGACGAATTGGTGATTCTAAAGTTGAACATTCAGCAAGTCTTTCTACAAAGCGCTCAATGACTTCTTTACCTAAGTCCTGATGAACAATCATACGACCTTTAAAGCGTAGAGAAATTTTAACCTTATTTCCCTTTTCTAAAATCGTTTGAGCTTTACGAGCCTTTGTTTCAAAATCATGCTTTTCGATTGTTGGTGATAGTTGAATTTCTTGAACCACAACAACCTTTTGATTTTTTCTCATTTCCTTTAATTTCTTTTGTTGTTCAAAACGGAAACGAGAATAATCCATTAATTTTGCTACAGGAGGATTGGAGTCTGGTGAAACCAATACTAGATCTAGACCACTATCCTCAGCCTCTGCTAGAGCCTTCGCACGTGGCAATACGCCTAGCTTTTCTCCCTTATCCGTAATTACTAACATTTCCTTGCAGCGGATTGCATCATTTACTAAATCCTCTGTACCTTTTTTTTGCTTATTAATAATTCCACCTCCGTAAGTGTAAAAAAACAAAAGGGACGCAAAAACGCCCCTTATTATTTATTCATCCATACTGTGACTTTTTGCCTACCAATTCATCAATCAGGCGAGAAACGGGCGTTTCTTCTTTCCACTTATTTTATTTACCTTTTAAATAATATCACTAATATAAGATAATGTCAAGCATTTTTTAGCTTTATCAAAGAAAAAATTTAAGTATTGCTTATATCCTTCTTTTGAAATAGCAAAGCAACTCCTAATCCTAATACTATACAAATCCCACTATAAATGAACAAATTTCCATTTAAGATAGGCTGACTACTAATAAATTCTATCTTAGGTAGAAAGAGAGAGAGGGTAGTCTTCCATTTATCAACTCTAAAGAGTATTACAGATAAAATGTGGATAATAAAAATCAATATGGGAATAAAATAGGAATTGATTAATATAGCCAGAAGTTCTCCAAATAATAAAAGTTCTATCATAGGTAATGCGAAGTAAAGAATTAAAAGTAAATCTGTATATTTTATGACAAAGCTTGGAAAAATAGACACTCCAATCAAATCCATTAAAAGAATTTGAAAAATTACGATTCCCATAAGGATGATGAAATTTGCTAGGAGTTTACATATAATAATCTTGATTCTACTTGTATTAGGGACAAACATGGGATCAAATAAGGCTAGGGTAGATAGCTCTGCTCCTACTAAGAAGGCCACTAGTACACCATCAATAATCTCTAGGAAAAATAGGGATTGTTCTAAGTAGTTCAAATGATATTGTGAAGGAGCGGTTACATATTTATCCATTTCTAGGGGTAAACCAGTATTTAAAAGGAGCACTAAACACCAAATGAAAAGTACAATTCCAAAAACAATAAAGGTAACCTTATTTAAGTGATAGGAAAGATATAGTTTAGTCAATCTAGAAATTCCACTATTTTTTCGCATTACAGATTCCCTCCTTAAATCGATATATAGTAGGTTTTAAGTCTTTATAAAGAAGCTTATTATGTGTGCTAATAATGATCGTCTTCTTTTGGCATAGTAGTTCTTTTATATCTTTTTTAAACAACTGAATGGAGTCTACATCTAATCCATCTGTAGGTTCATCAAAAAGGTATAAATCTCCAGCATTTAATAGCGTCTGTATAATTCCAAGTTTTTGCAGCATTCCTTTAGATAGGCTTCCTATTTTTTTGTTTGGTAAGTGATATTTTTTCATCCATAATTCTAACTCTTTATCACTAGGAGCAACAGGAAGATAATATTTTAAATAGGTTTCTACTGTCAATAGCTTTGGATAGCTTCTCTTATCAGGCAAATATACCATTCGTTTAAAGTCATTGATTATTTTTCCTTCTTTACTTGAATTAAAAATGACATGAGAAATGAGTTTAATGGTTGTAGACTTACCACTACCATTTTCTCCTACAAATAAATAGAGACTTTCTGGCTTTATAGAAAGATTGACACATGCAAGCCCTCGATCATGGTGATAGCTTTTCTTTACTTCTTCTAGTCTAAGCATAGACTATTTTACCCTCCCTTTTTGAATTTTTATAATCAAAGATGGAGATATCGTTAGCCAAATAGGTGAAATCCTCGATATAATAGGTTTTTCCATCTAGTTCGATTAGAATACAACCTGCAGTAAAAAGCGCCAAATTCGGGTAGGAAACAGGCATATAATAGTAATTC
>JAIDMV010000290.1 GCA_029050385.1 Anaeroplasmataceae bacterium
ATTTCGTAATGTACAAGCCTACGGGGTATTTGACAGCAGTAAGTGATAAGCTTGGGAGAAGAATTGTAATGGATTTGGTTCCTAAAGAGATAAAAAAGGCACATAGATTATTTCCAGTGGGTCGTCTTGATTACGATACTTCTGGAGTTTTATTAATAACTAATGATGGAGATTTATCTTATCGATTGACTCGCTCTGCAAAAGAAATAGAGAAAGTTTATCAAGTAAGAGTAGATGGAATTTTAACTCAAGATGCAGTAAATCAACTGATGAGAGGAATTCTCTTAGATGGTGTACTTACAAAAAGAGCTAAGGTAGAGGTTTTATCTTTGGATAGGGCAAACTCATCAACTTTGCTAAATTTAACAATTACAGAGGGAAGAAATAGACAAGTCAGAAGAATGTGTGAGGCAATCGGCTTTCCAGTTAAGAAGTTAAAACGTGTTTCTTTTGGTGGTGTAACTCTTGAAGGTCTTGCAAAAGGAGAGATAAGATCTTTAAAACCACACGAAATTAAGGTTTTATATAGCTTGTAAGAATTGAAAAAAGACAAATTATGTGATATAATAATTTAGATTGTTTAAAGAGGGATAGTCATGAGGAATTTTATTGTTGCTTTAGATGGTCCTGCTGGTAGTGGTAAATCATCAATTTCTAAGATTGTAGCGAAGAGATTAGGATTTACACATATAGATACAGGTGCAATGTATCGAGCAGTTACCTTAGAAGCTTTAAGAAGAAAAGTAAATATCGAGGATGAAAATTCTTATAGCTTTTTGAATGAAACTTCTATCATCTACAAAAATAATGTAATTTATTTGAATGGTGTAGATGTATCTGAGGAAATCAGAAGTAGTGAAGTGACAAATAATGTTTCAACTTGCTGTAAGTTTGCAATGGTACGTGAGCTTATGGTAAAGTATCAAAGAGAATCTGCTAAAGAAGGTAAAGTCCTAATGGATGGAAGAGACATTGGAACAGTGGTATTACCAAATGCTAACTTAAAGATTTTCTTAACTGCAACTGCAGAAGAAAGAGCTAAAAGACGCTGTGCTGAGATTCAAGCGAAAGGAATTCCAGCACAATATGAGGTAATCTTAGAAGAAATCATTGCGCGTGATTATAAGGATTCTCATCGTGCAATTGCTCCATTAAGACAAGCAGAGGATGCAATTCCAATTGACACAACCCAGTTAACAATGGATGAAGTAGCAAATAAAATTATAGATTTAATAAATGAGAGGTTAGGAAGTATGGAAGATTTTAAAATGGAAGATTTAAATTTGCCTAAAAAATTAAGAGTTGGAGATCAAGTTGTAGGTACTGTTGTTACAGTAAAAGATAAGACAATCTACTTAGATGTTCATCAATTCACTGAAGGAACAATGCATTTAGACTGTTATACAAAGGATAAGAGCATTGAAAGCTTTAAGGGACTTGTGCATGTTGGCGATGAAATTGAATGCCAAGTAGCTAAAGTAAATGAGGAAAATATTTATTTATCTCGTTTGAATCAATTATCTAAAATTGCCTTTAAGCGTGTAGTCGAGGCAAAGGAAAATGAAGAGGCAATCGAGGTTGTTGTAACTAAGGCTGTTCCTAATAAGGGATATACTGTAAACTTTGAAGGAAATAATTTATTTATGCCTTTGAGTCAAGCTCCACAGGACGTTAAGATTAAGGATAAGTTACAGGTTCGTATCATCGAAGTCAATGAAGAAAGAAAGAATGCTGTTGTTTCTCGTCGTGTAATTGAAAAAGAAGAATATGCAAATGCTAAGGCACAAGAGTTAGAATCTATTCAAGTAGGAGACGTTTTAACTGGTACAGTTGCAAAAGTAGAAAAATTTGGATTATTTATTCGTTTCAAATATAACCAAGGTTTACTCCGTATTAATCAACTAGCACATACCTTCACAAGCGACATTAATGCTGTTGCAAAAGAAGGTGACACTATGGAAGTTAAAGTTTTATCTAAAGAAAATGGTAAGCTTGTATTATCTCGTAAGGCACTACTAGATACTCCATATGCTGCCTATGCTAAGACAGTAACTGTTGGTCAAACTGTTAAAGGTAAAGTTGTAAATAAAATGCCTTTTGGATTATTAATTGAACTTGCTCCAAACGTAAAGGGCTTATTACATCAATCTGAGTATTCTCATAATCCTAACGATAATTATAATGCTTTTGTTATTATTGGTGATGAAGTAGAGTGTGCTATTTTATCTTTAGATTCAGAGAAGGAAAAAATTTCTTTATCTCGTAAAGCTTTAATGGATAATCCTTGGACAAGAGTAACTGCTCAGCTAGGAGATGTTGTTGAAGTTAAGGTTACTGACGTTTTAGAGAATGGTCTTAAGGTTGAAACTCTAGGTGTAGACGGATTTGTTCCAGCTAGTGAAGCATTAACAGAAAGTCAAAATGGCTCAGTTAAGGATTACTTCCATATTGACGATACTGCTCAAGCAATGATTATTGATATCAAACCTGCAGAGTGGCGTTTAAGATTATCTATCCGTAAGATTACTGAAAAAGAAGAACGTAAGTCTTTTGAAAAATATCTTGAAGAAGAGGATGCATCTTTAACATTAGGTGATGTATTAAAGGATGCTTTAAAATAAAAAATTTTATTTGGTGGTGATAATATGTTGCCAAAGGTAGCAATTGTTGGTA
>JAIDMV010000291.1 GCA_029050385.1 Anaeroplasmataceae bacterium
TTTTATTTAGTTTTTAAAACTAGATTTGTTTTGAAATTATTTTTTTACATAAAAAAAGATAGCCCTTAATTGGACTATCTTATAAGATGAATTTAGAGAGCTTCACGATAGATTTTCAAGGCCATTGCCTCGTCGATTTCTATTACATCCTTTATAATTCTTGTATGATTAAAGGTAACATTAAAGGCTAATTCTTTAATATCATCTTCTGTAATTTTTAATTCTTTTAAACTGGTTGGCATTCCAAGTTCTTTAAAAAATTCTTTAAACTTATTAATTCCTTTTAATATGTCTTCATCTAAAGAATCTGTCGGTTCAATACCTAAGACTTCATAAACAAATCGCTTAAAACGATCTTTTGCATTTGGATATGCAAACTTAGCCCAGGCAGGCCATAAAACGGCAAGCCCGGCACCATGAGCCACTTCATCAAACATTCCGCTTACCTCATGTTCTAATTGATGCACCGACATAACAAAGTTTCTTCCACAGGAAGTTAAGCCATTGTGAGATAGACTGTTTGCCCATAATAATGTAGCTCTTGCTTCATAGTTATCTGGATGCTCCATAACGATTTGACCAGCCTGATATACAGATTTTAATAATCCGATTGCTATTGAATCAGTAGGTTCCGTAGGACCTCCACTGGATATAAATCTTTCTAAAGTATGCATCATAATATCAACAATTCCACAAGCTGTTTGATAAGGTGAAACTGTATAGGTGAGTTCTGAATTTAATATAGCAAATTTAGGTCGATTTAAAGGGCTATTAAAGCCTCTTTTTTCTTTTGTTTTATCATTCGTAATTACACAGGAATCAGACATATCTGAACCACTTGCTGCAAGGGTCAAAATCACCCCTAATGGAATTGCTTTTTTAGGGGTCATTTCATGGGTAGAAAATTGCCATGTTGAGTGATTTACAAGTGCTCCTACAGCAATCGATTTTGCCGAGTCAATGACAGACCCACCACCGAGTGCTAATATGAAGTCCACGTCTTCTGATTTCACAAGTTCTATTCCCTTTTCAACTAGAGATAATTTTGGATTAGGTTCTACTCCTCCAAGCTCTAAAAAATCAATTTGAGATTCCTTTAAACAAGTCTTTACAACATCTAAAAGACCACTTTTAATAACAGAGGATTTACCATAGTGAATGAGGACTTTTTTCGCTTTAAAATCGTTTAAAATTTCTCCAACCTTTTTCTCTTCTCCACTGCCAAAAAAGATTTTTGTTGGAGTGTAATATTGAAAGTTTTTCATCACTTTAAATCCTTTAAAAAGCTTGTGCCTATATGCTGTGGTTTTACATCAAAATTTGCCGCAATTGTTTGCCCTAAATCAGCAAATGTTTTGCGTGTTCCAAGATTACCAGATTTTAGAGTTTTTCCATATACAAAAATAGGTACATACTCTCTTGTATGATCTGTTCCTGTCCAGGTCGGATCGTTACCATGATCTGCCGTAATCATCAGCAAATCGTCGTCTTTCATTAGAGGTAAAAAGGTAGCTAAATCTCTATCAAATTCTTCTAGACATTCCTTATAACCCATTGAATCTCTTCTATGTCCATATAATGCATCAAAGTCAACTAGATTTACAAAGCATAAGCCTGTGAAATCTTTTTTTGCAACTTCATTTAATATTTCCATACCATTGTGGTTAGAAACGCTCTTATGAGCCTCTGTGATACCACAGGTATTAAATATATCATTAATCTTTCCAATGGAAATAACGTCAAATTTAGCCTCTTTAAGGGCATCTAGGGTCGTCTCATGAGCTGGGGATAATGCATAATCATGACGATTTGGTGTACGCTTGAAGGTATCTTTTGTTTCACCAAGGAAAGGTCTTGCAATAATACGGCCCACCTTATATTTCTCATCTAAGCAAATTTCTCTAGCAATTTTACAACAGCGATATAGCTCCTCAAGTCCGAAATAGGTTTCATGACAAGCGATTTGAAGTACACTATCTGCAGATGTATAGACAATCATTGCACCTGTTTTGATGTGCTCTTCTCCTAATTCCTTTAAAATTTCTGTACCACTTGCTGCCTTATTTCCAATAATTCTATGACCTGTTTCCTTCTCCAATAAATCTATTAAATCCTTTGGGAATCCAGTATCGGTAAATGTTTTAAATGGTTGTGTAGTATGAATTCCTACCATCTCAAAATGACCCGTCATTGTATCCTTTCCTGTAGAAAGTTCATCTGCCTTACCATAATAGGCAATTGGGTTTGAATTTGGTTTAACACCTTGGATCTCTGTTAAATTACCATAACCAAAGGATTCAAGTGTAGGCAAATTTATGCCGTTTGTAGCCTTTGCAATATGAGATATGGTATTTGCTCCATCATCTCCATATAAATGGCTTAGAGGGGCTGTTCCGCACCCTACAGAGTCCATAACAACTAAAAATACTCTTTTAAACATCTTCTATTCTCCTTCTTTTTTATTTTTTAATGCTAATGGATGTGTATGTTCATACATTTCCTTTAGCCTTAATCTATCGATGTGCGTATAAATTTGGGTGGTTGAGATATCCTCATGACCTAAAAGCTCTTGAACAATTCTTAAATCTGTACCACCCTCAAGTAGATGAGTTGCAAAGCTATGACGTATGGTATGAGGGGAAATCTCCTTTTCTATGCCATTGTCCTTCGC
>JAIDMV010000292.1 GCA_029050385.1 Anaeroplasmataceae bacterium
AAAATTGTTTTATCTCGTGTAGAAGATTCCCTCGTTCCTTCAGGATTAGAAGGAATTGTATTCAATATAGAAGATGAATATCATCCTGCAGTAGGTGTTATTTTACATTATTTTATTGAAACAAAAAAACAAATGCCAACGCATTTAAAACCTATTCAAAATTATATTCATGAACAATACTTGCATCTCGATGCTTTTACAAAGAAAAATCTAGAAATTTGTGAGACTTTAAGGTACAACAATAAGTCTGGTTCTTTATTATGGCATTTAGATCATTGTGAAACAGCCATGGGTTCAAGAATGCTTCATAAATGGCTAGATAAACCTCTTTTAGATACCAATGCTATTCAAAAAAGATTAGATTTTATTGAGTGCTTTAACAATCATTACCTTGAAAAGGCTCAAATCAAAGAATATTTTAAAAGTGTCTATGACCTAGAACGTATTATTGGTAGAATAGCCTCTGGTAACGCCAATGCAAAAGATTTAGTTTGGCTAAGAAAATCCTTACAGTATATTCCAGAGATTAAAAATTTAATTCAAGCACTTGACCTAGCAAGTGCTAAGGTCTATGCGGAAGAAATTTTAGATCATCAGGAATTATATGCTATTTTATCTAATGCATTAGTTGATAATCCACCTCTATCTATTAAAGAGGGGGGAATGATTAAGGAAGGCTTTGATTCTAAGCTAGATGAAATCAAATCAATATTAACCAATAGTAAGGAATGGATATTAAACTATGAGCGAAGCCAAAAGGAACTTACAGGCATCAAGACATTGAAGGTTGGTTATAATCGTGTAACAGGATACTATATCGAAGTTTCTAAGGGGGCAATCGCTAATTTACCTGAAGATATTGGTTACGAAAGAAGAGCTACTCTAGCGAATGCAGAGCGCTATATTTCAAAGGAATTAAAGGAATATGAGGATATTGTGCTTCATTCTAATGAACAAATTGTATCCTTGGAATATGAAATCTTTAGTAAATTAAGAACCATTGCGTCTTCCTATATCGTATCTTTACAGAATCTTGCAGATCATTTGGCAACAATAGATTGTTATATTGCTTTAAGTGATGTTGCCGTAAAACAAAACTATGTTAGACCAACATTTAATACCAATAGAAAAGTTACAATTGTAGATGGACGTCATCCTGTCCTAGAAACGATTATGAAATCAGGATATATTGTCAATGATGTAGAAATTAATACTTATAATATGATGCTAATTACAGGACCAAATATGAGTGGTAAATCCACTTATATGCGTATGCTTGCAACCATTGCAATCCTTGCTCAAATTGGCTCCTTTGTTCCTGCAAAGCTAGCCGACCTAATGATATTTGATGCGATATATACTCGAATTGGGGCATCAGATGATTTGGTATCTGGTCAATCTACTTTCATGGTAGAAATGATGGAGGCAAATTATGCAATATCAAATGCTACAAAGGATAGCTTGATTCTTTTTGATGAAATCGGTCGTGGAACAGCTACATATGATGGTATGGCTTTAGCTCAAGCGATCTTAGAATATGTTCATGAACGCATAGGTTGTGTAACCTTATTTTCTACACACTATCATGAGCTGACCGTATTAGATCAAAAGCTGAAACGATTAAAAAATGTTCATGTTGAAGCAAAGGAAACAGAACAAGGCGTTGCCTTTTTACATAAGGTTTTAGATGGACCAACAGATAAGAGCTATGGTATTAATGTTGCAAGTCTTGCAGGTCTACCAAAATCACTTATTGCAAGAAGTAAAATGATATTGGATCAATTTGAAGAAGAGTCCAATAAAAATAAAGGTGTTTCATTGGATTTATTTAATTTCTTAGAGTATGATTCTAAGGAAGAGGTTCAAAAAGAAACACGTGCTGAAAAGACACAGAAGCGTTTAGATGAAATTGACTTAAACTGTCTAACCCCTCTAGATGCATTAAAGCTTTTATATGAGCTTAAAGAAGAATAGGAGGAGAATGGTATGGGAAAAATAACCAAAATGACTCCTCATCTTGCGAATATGATAGCTGCTGGTGAGGTTGTGGAAAAACCAAGCAGTGTAGTTAAAGAGTTAGTAGAAAATGCAATTGATGCCAAAGCTAAAAATATTCGTATTTTCTTACAAGAAGGCGGTCTAAAAGAAATCAAGGTAGTTGATGATGGCGAGGGTATGGATGAAGAGGATGTTCGTCTAGCCTTTTTACCTCACGCAACTTCTAAGATTAAAACTGAGTATGATTTGTCTCGTATTCTATCCTTAGGTTTTCGTGGAGAAGCCATTGCCTCTATTGCGGCAGTAAGTAAGATGCAAATTCTTTCTAGTACGAATGGAAGAGGTGGCTATCAAGTGACCTATCAGGCAGGAAGTATGCTTTCTTCAGGTCCAACACCATCCAATCAAGGAACTACAGTGACTGTTGAGAATTTGTTTTTTAATACACCAGCTCGTCTTAAGTACTTAAAGCCTGCAAAGAATGAGCTTGCAAGCATTACCTACCTTATGGATCGAATTGCTTTAGCTCATCCTGAAATAAGAATTATGCTTACAAATGATAATAGGACCTACCTCTCTACAACTGCGTCAAATCAAATTTCATCTTTAATGGGGGAAATTTATGGACTTGAGGTAGCAAAATCCTTGTTAGAAGAGAACTTTATTACTGATGGTGTAAAGGGAAAAATTGTCTTAGTTAAGCCTGAAATCTACCGAGCAAATAAGCTGGAAATTACTTTACTCGTTAATGGAAGATATGTAAAGAATTATAATATTACAAATGCCATAGTGGAAGGCTTTAGAACCTATCTACCTATTGGAAAATATCCAATTGCTGTTTTATATTTAGAAATTGATCCTATGCTGGTTGATGTGAATGTACATCCAAGTAAGACAGAAATTAAAATATCCAATGAAGAACAAATCATTGCCAAGCTTATGGAATCTATTCATAAGGCTTTGGAATCTACCATTTTAATTCCTACAAGACAAATTTATACAAAGGATACCAATATAGGTTATGAAAAGGGAAACATTTTTGAGCTTCCTAGAACCATGATTTCAGAAGAAAAGCTTGAAGAGAAAATAGAAGCATCGGCTAACCCTTCCATAATTACAAAAGAAGAAGTAAAGTCTTCTTTAATCTTAAATGAGGAACCTACTCCTTATGTTCCTAGAAAAGAATCTGCAGAAGAGGAACAAAAGAAACTTCCTTATTTAGAATATGTAGGACAGGTTTTTGGAACCTACCTCATTTTTCAAAATGAAAAAGGGATGTATTTGATGGACCAGCATGCGGCAGCAGAACGAATCAATTACGAAAAAAATTATGAGCTATTAGGAAAAGAAAATCAACCTACTCAAG
>JAIDMV010000293.1 GCA_029050385.1 Anaeroplasmataceae bacterium
GTTTAGAATATTATGAAATTAATGAAAATTTTTCCTATTCCTTAAGTCTATCTAAAAAAATATTATATGCAATATTAAAAATCTTTCTTATAAAGCCATATACTTTTATTGCAAATAATTTTTGGTTAAAGACAAAAGTCATCGGAAAATCCAATCTAAATGGCATAAAGGGTGGAGCTATTATTACCTGTAATCATGTGAATAAGCTAGATTCTATAGCTATAGGTACTGCCTTAAAGAAAAAGAATATTCATTATACCACCGCCGAATTCAATAATATGAAATGTAGGCTGGGTACTTATATGAGAGCTTATGGAATTTTTCCGATTCCAAGTAGAGGCAGTATGATGAAGAAATTTCAGAATCAATTAGAGATCTATTTAGAGAAAGGACACTGGGTCAGTTTTTTTCCAGAATGTTCAGAGTGGTGGTGCTATGAAAAGCCTAGACCCTATCAAATAGGAGCTTTTCACTATGCGGCCAAATATATGGTACCAATACTTCCTATTTTTATCACTTTTAAAAAGACAGGTAAGTGCACTAAAGAAGGAATTGAAAAACGCGAATTTTTTGTTCATATATTAAGACCACTTTATCCTAATAGTAAACTTTCTTTAAAAGAAAATAAAGAAATGCTAAAAAAGAAAAATGAAGAAGTAGTATGGAACTGTTATTATAAATTTTATAAAACCAATCCATAATATAAGTTACTAATAAGATAAAATTAGTAACTTTTTTATTTATAATAAGGTTATTTTTTAAAAAAAATTGTTTTTTAATTTTTTGAAATAAAAATACGATAAAATTCGTTATATATAGTGAAAAATATATTTTTCAATCAAAAGAGAGCTTGGTGATGCTATATGAAGGGTAAAAGACTTTATCATAGGATACAGTCTAGAAATGAAGAAAAAATTCATAAGATTTTTAATGAGATCTATGCTACCTATTGTAAATTAGTATTTTTTGTTATATCAAAATATGTAAATCAGCTAGAGGATATAGAAGATTTAACAAATGATGTGTTCTTAAGTTTTTTTAATCAAATTCAGCAAATCAATTTAACTGATAACATAAAGTCCTATTTAACAACTAGTGCTAAAAATAAAGCATTAGATTTTATGAATAAGAAAAATAATTATGTAGAAGTTTCAGAAAGTATTTTCTTGATTCCTGATAAGG
>JAIDMV010000294.1 GCA_029050385.1 Anaeroplasmataceae bacterium
AAAGTGTACTTGGAGCCTTATTCCAAATAAATTGCATCAAAGGTTGCATAACTTGATTAAATTCTTCCTTTGAAGCATTATTATTCAATTTTGTATTGTTCAATATTGATGCAAATTCTTCTCTACATCCCATTACCTTTGTTCCTCCTTCAATCGAATAACCGTCTTTTTCAAACCTTGTACTGACTCTATCTTGTCATGAACTTCATTTACATTATCATTTAGTAAAGTTATATATGTAATGGCCGAAAGCAACATACCGCTTGTAAAATTTCCACCATAAATAATTGATACTATTGACACCCCCAAAAGGATTACCTGAAAAAATCTTGTTACTAAAAATACTTTCGCATCTAAATCAGAACTGGCTATTTCTACCTCTACAATCTTTTTTAGAAACTTTCCATAAACATATTTTTCTCTGCTACATATACATTTCATCTTTTCTTCATCTAAATCTTTGATACATTCATTATTTCTAATTATCCGATTATGAAACTTAAATGTAGTAAAAAATGTTATTGCGGATACAAAAAGTGCAAGTCCGAACACAATATAATTGGAATTAAAAAGCAGGAATACAAGGGATACTATAATCCCTCCAATAACATTTAATATGCTAAATAAATCAAATTCCAAAAATTCCGGAACCTCTTCTACCATTTCCATCCTTGAGCTTATCAAAGAATCATCCATGCCAGCCTCTATAAATCTTTGATAATACATATTTTTCTCATCTTCTATAATCCTCATATAAACACGGGTATCACAAAACTTATTGACTGTATGGATTGTTAAAAAAGCAACTTCCATGATCATTAGCACACTGAACCAGAAAAAATCTTTCTGAATAAGCCCATCAATACCCAGGCCAATCACATAGGGATTCAACAGCAGGATCAATGCTTCTGTTGTATCCAACATCCACAAAAATGTAATTGGAAGAAATTCCTTTTTATAAATACGAAAAATTTCCTCAAATAAAATTCTCATTCCATCATACTTTCCCTTTTATGCCATTTGATTATAAAGCTCTAAGAAACACATTCATTACAGCACTATTCTTCAATAAAATATCCTGCTTTTCTCCATCTTTGGTACAAGGCAAATACAAGGGCAACATCTTTAACACCCATCTCTGGTTTTCCATCTCGATCTTCTTTCGCCATAATATGCTGCATAATTGCATTTTCTTCTATTTTCATATTCAAGTCCTCGATTAAATCCCTATCAACATTAAAAAACCAATCTTCAAAACAGTTTTTCTCTCTTTCATTTTCAAATATCATTATCGGCATCTCAATCCCGCTTCTATTATTGCACTGATATTTTCCTTCTGTAAAAAGCCCAAGAAGCTTTCCATTGATACTGTCCTTTAGAAAATAATAATATAGACCTTTCCCAATAATGTATCTCCATTCCGGTTTTGGTATAATACATCTCCCTAAATCCATATACCAAAGCTCGGTTTCATACAGTACTGTTGTAAAATATTCTAATCTTAGTTCCGCCCATGGCATACTTTCATCATCATAAAAATAGCTTAAAGTTTCTTTCCCATCTTTTGACTCTCCTACTACTATCCTATATTCTGGATAATCTTTATGATACTTCTGTTTGCAGTTATCCCAATTTGCCTCTGACCACCCTGTATAATCCTCTAGCAGTAGCTCAAACCGTTGTGCAGGTCTTAAATCAAATCCGAAATGCTTTCTCCATAAATATTCTGTATGTTCTATACTTGCTGTTTTATCTCTTGGTG
>JAIDMV010000295.1 GCA_029050385.1 Anaeroplasmataceae bacterium
TAACTTAAGTGATGGTCAAATTTTCTTAGATGATAAAGATATTATGCATATTCCTTTTAAAAAAGTAAGAGAAGCAATTGGTTATGTACCACAGGATAATTTCTTATTTAGTGATACAATTTCGAATAATATAGCTTTTGCATATGAAAAGCTAGATGAAGAAGCAATTATCTCTGCAGCTAAGCTTGCAGATGTTCATAATAACATTTTGGAATTCCAAGAGAAGTATGACACAATTTTAGGAGAGCGTGGAGTCACTCTATCTGGTGGACAGAAGCAAAGAGTTTCTATCGCAAGAGCAATTGTTAAAAACCCTCCTATCTTAATTTTTGATGATTCTGTTTCAGCTGTAGATACAAAGACAGAAGAAACAATTCTTTCCAATTTAAGAAATTTAAGAGAGGGTAAAACAACCATTATGATTGCTCATCGTATCTCTACAGTTAAAACATTGGATTTAATTGTCGTGATGGATGAGGGCGCTATTGTTGGTGTGGGTGGACATGATGAGCTTCTTGCAAACTGTCCACTATATCAGGAGATGGTTCATCTTCAATCCTTGGAAGCTGAAATCAATGGGGGTGACGAATAATGCAGAAGTTTGATGATAACAAAAATATTCGCACCTATAAAGATAGTACTGTTTTAAAAAGATTATTAAAATATGCTGGCAAAGAAAAATGGAGTTTTATTTTATCTTTTTTATTTACAGCTTTACTTGTAGTAGTCGATTTAACACCAGCATATTTAGAGGGTGAACTCATTGGTGTATTAGATAATGCTTCTAAACCTTTGCAGGATAAAATAATTTTTATTATTATTTTGCTTTGTAGCTATGCTGCCATTGTTGCTGGTAGTGCCTTCTTAAACTATTTCAATTCTATGATGCTTCAAAAGGCAGGACAGAGAATTGTCAGAGATGTAAGAAGAGAAGTCTTTGTTAAAATTGAAGGCTTAGCTATAGCCCAAATAAATGCAACTCCTGTTGGAAAACTTGTGACAAGAGTTACCTCTGATGTCAATATGGTCAATGAGCTTTATACGAATGTCATTGTAAATTTAATTCGTTATGTTCTAACAATCCTATTTGTACTTGTAATGATGCTGATTATTTCGCCGCTACTTACGGCATACATTCTTTGTGTAATCCCATTCTTGATTGCGATGACTATTGCAT
>JAIDMV010000296.1 GCA_029050385.1 Anaeroplasmataceae bacterium
ATAAATGACTCACCCTCAGAATCATTTGATTTAATATCTATAATTATATATTTAGTGTTTTTTTTCATACTCTGAATAGATTTTACACTATTCATTAAATATTGACAAAATTCTTAAAAGGTGTTTTGCTAATAGATATAGACACTAGACATTTGCTTCTATGGCAATTTAAGCATTCATAATTTGGATGCCTTTTTTTATATTACAAGCATAATATGTTTTCAAAAACCTTATTATCTTCATAAAAAAACACCTCCACTTATTGTAACATATTTGTCCAATAAATGGGGGTAAGTTCATTTAAACTGGTAGGGGAGATGGGAGTCGAACCCACACGCTTTAAGGGCGGTTGATTTTGAGTCAACTATGTCTACCATTTCATCACTCCCCCATATATAAAAGGTAGTTATCTACCTTTTTTTCTTTTATATTTTTCTATAGCTGCTTGGTAAATTGCCTCTACGCTTGCAGCATAGTGTTCCTTGGAATACTTCTCACAAGATTTTCTTGTGTTTGACTTAATATTATTTAAAGTCGTTGGTGCCTTTTGAATTTCTTCCATTTTAAGAATCAAATCATCTTCTCCATCAAAATATATTCCGTTATAATAATTCTCGATGACATCTTCTATACATTCATCCTTTTGAACCAATAATGGTAATGAGGAAGCTAAAGATTCTATATATGTTAATCCTTGAGTTTCAGATCTAGAAGCATTAACAAATATGTCACAAATATGGTAATACTTAGGAACAACTTCATTTTCAACAAAGTTTGTAAAATAGACCTTATCATCTATTCTTAAAACTTTAGTATATTCTTGAAGTTCTTGGAATTGTGGTCCACCACCAACAATTAATAATACTGCATTTTCCTTATATTCTAATTTTGCAAATGCATGTAATATTGTTTTAATATCCTTTTCAGGAGAAGTTCTACCAATATAACCAAAGATAAATTTATCTGCTGGAATTCCCAGTTTTTGCTTTAAATCTATTCTTTCTTCTTCAGTAAAATTCGTTTCATAGAAGCGTTCAAGCTCTATTCCTGTTGGAACAACACGAATATCCCCACGCATAAAGTACTTAGGTGCTAGCTTTAAAACTTTTTTAGTTGGCACGATTTGAATTGTAGAAGCCTTAGATGTTGAGCCAACAAACTTTTTTGCTAAAACTTTAAACATTATATTATGAAAATGCTTATCGAAAAATGGAGAAACATATTTCAAATAGTCTTCATAAAGAGTATGTAGTGTATATACTAGAGGGATACCTAATTTTTTGCTGGCAAGCTTTGCCATTTTAGCAGCATTGTATTCTGTATGCGTGTGAATGACATCTAATTTATAAGCTGCTATCTGCTTTAAATAGCGTTTAGGGTGTTTTGTACGTCTATAATCCTTCAAATCTTCAAAAGGCCAAGGTTTTCCAGGAAAATTAATGAAATTAAAGTGTTTTAATTCCTCACATTTAAATACCTTTTCTTCATCTAAACTTGAAAAAATATATACTTCATGACCTAAATCAGTTAAACCCTCATATAACATTTTAATTGACGTGACCACACCACTAATATATGGATAAAACTGGTCAGTAAAAATACCAATTCTCATACTTCCATTGCCCCTAGCTTACATTTTTGTTTTCTAAAACTATCGTGCTTTATTATTGTACACCATTTTAGCACTAAAATTCAAGAGGATAATTACATTTCATCGACATAATCTATGCCTAACAGACGCAAACCTTCATTAATCACTATTCTAGTAGCAAATGCAAGTGCAAAATTAGAATTTCTAATCTGCTCCTCTTCTACATTAATCTTTTCTATAGAATAGAATTTATTAAAGCTTTGGGCAAGTCCTAATAGATACTTCGCAATAACACTAGGAGCCCGTTCAATTGCAGCACGCTCTATGGTCAATTTAAATAAAGAAATTTGCTTAACAAGTTCAAAATAATGTGGTTTTTCAAACACATCAATATTACATTGATTCACATCAAAATCCTTATTTTTTAAGATAGATGCAATTCTAACACTTGTATATTGTAAATATGGACCTGTTTGTCCTTCAAATTTTACCGCTTGTTCTAGATTGAATTCTATATCAAGACTTCTATGATTTTTTAAATCTCCAAATACAATAGCTGCTATTCCTACAGCCTTTGCAATCTCTTCTTTATTCTTAAGATTTGGATTCTTAGCATTTACTAAATCATAAGCTAGGTGAATTGCTTTCATTAGTACATCATATAACTTCACTACACCACCCTTACGAGTAGACATCTTCTTTCCATCTGTTAAATATAGACCAAAGTTAATATGCTCAATAGAATCTGCAAAGTCATAGCCCATTTTAGTAATTACTGCTCTTAACTGATTGAAATGAAGCTTTTGTTCATTTCCTACAACATAAAGGATTTGATCAAATTGATATTCCTTTTTTCTATAGAACACAGCAGCAAGATCACGGGTAATATATAAGGATCCTCCATCACTTCTTTTAATTAAAGCTGGTGGCATCTCCTCGCCTAAATCTACAATTTGAGCACCTTGATCTTCTTTTAAAAGATTCTTTTCAATAAGTTCCTCTACAACTGAATCCATTTTATCGTTATAAAATGCCTCTCCATTATAAGAATCAAAGCTTATTCCTAAAAGATCATAAATTTGGGCAGATTCTTTCAAGGATTCTTCTCTAATCCAACGCCATAATTCTAAGTATTCTGGATCAGCAAGTTCCATTTTACGAAAAGCCTCTCTTGCTTCATCCTCCAAACTTGTATCTTTAAGAGCTTCTTCATGGAAGCGTACATAAAGACTCGTTAGTTCATTGATGGGATCATTTAAAATCTGTTCATAATTTCCCCATTTCTTATAAGCCACAATCATTTTACCAAATTGTGTACCCCAATCTCCTAAATAGTTGATAGAATAAGTTTGGTATCCACATTTATTTAAAATCAATCGAATAGAATTTCCTATCATTGTAGAACGTAAATGTCCAATAGAAAAGCTCTTGGCAATATTAGGTGCGGAATAATCAAGAGTAATTTTCTTCCCTTCACCTATGCTGGATGTTCCATATGATTCCTTTTCGTCTACAACCCTTGATAAAACATCCTTAGCTAAAAGTTTTTTATCAATAGTCAGATTAATAAATGCACCAACATTCGTAAGAGAAAGAATTGCATGGGAAGAACTTTTGATTACAGGGATTGCTTCCGTAATAATTTCCGGCATTGGTCTTCTTAGAGATTTAATCACACTAAACATTGGAATAGAAATATCCCCTAATTCTCTATTTTTAGGTTCTTCAACTACGATGGAAATTTCTTCTTGATATTTTTCTTTATAATATTTTTCTAAAGTCAATTTGATTTGTTCTTTTATTGCTTCTATCATAAAATTTAGTCTCCTTAAATGGAATAAAAACTGAGATGAATCATCTCAGTCCTCGTTCTTTTATTTTTGCCTTTTATTTAGAAAAAGCTATATTAATAATTAATTCCCAACCATTGCTACTATAAGAACCATCATCTTCTATAGTAGTAGAATTAAATACTAATTCACCATTTCTATATACATAAAGGGCAGGTGTTTTTAATAAATCAACCTCGTCTATACCCTCTAAAACATCAGCATTAAATACATCCTCATCTTTTTCAAGGTCTGCTAAAAATTCAACATCTTCCTTATCTTCTTGCTTATCAACTTTTTCAGATAAATATAAATAAACAACTTTAACTTCTCGATGTTGGGCTTCTGTATCAATTACAGATAGATATTGAAGTATAGTAGAATCACTTAAACTGCCATATAAAACATAAGTATATCTAGGATTCTCTTCTGTCCCCTTCGCATCTGACTTTATTTCAGATGATAATTTTTTTAAAGATGCTTTACGAATAACGCTATCCTCGTCTAATGTGTTAAAGGAGGTACTATTTGCTGTATTATACTCTGTTATAGCACTATTAAATTCTTCTAATCTTTTCTCACTTGCAGATGGAATGGATAAACATACAGTGGTAATAACCATAGCCACCAAAATAAGAACTAAAATAATTAATTCTTTACGTAATACAAATTGAGTTTTGTTTCTTCTTACACTTCTAGCCATATTAGATTAAATCCTTTCTTTAATTAAGAATTAAATGATTACGAACATACGCATATTTTATTATATCAAAAGTAACATTAATACGCAAGTGAAAAAGAATAAATTATTTATTTTTTTCTTTTGAAAAACGCTTGAGAAAACGCTTTACCTATGGTAAAATGGAAGTAGTGATAATTAAAAAGTATACAGAGGTGATTTCATGAGAGTTTTATTTTGTGCCAGTGAAAGTGCTCCTTATGCTAAAACAGGTGGTTTAGCAGATGTTATTGGTGCTCTACCAAAGGC
>JAIDMV010000297.1 GCA_029050385.1 Anaeroplasmataceae bacterium
TATTGATGGTTCTAAAAAGGCATATCTAGATTGGATTTGTGTGATTAAAAGTTATAGGCATCAAGGTGTTGCCCAAAAATTGCTAGAAGCTTTAAGAAAAGAATTAAAGAATAATAATATTGATACTTTAATTGCACTAACAGCTTCAAATGAAGAGGCTCAGAGCTTTTATAGAAATATTTCTGATTCTCAAATGAGAGATATAGGAATTTGGATTGATATAAAGTAAATTTCAAAATTTATTCATAGTAATAGAAAAAGCGATTCGAATTTGAATCGCTTTTATTTTTTTACTTTAAAGTTTCACCAGAAGTAATGTGCTTTTCATTCACATTCTTAACATTAGGAGAAGAGAAGATTCTAACATTTCTTTCTACAACTAGTCCTTCAGGTAAAATTAATTTTTTACCAATTACATTGATACCACAAGATAAAATCTTTGGTTTCTCCTTATTTGGCTGATAATCCTTACCAGTACCGATAACAGAATAATCTCCAACTACAGTTTCCTTATCAATAATGGTGTTCTCAATACGGCAATTCTTGCCAATGACAACATCGTTTAAGATAACAGAATCTTTAATAACGGAACCTTCTCCAACCTTTACACCTGGAGAAATAACAGAATGGGTAATTGTACCATCAATTTGACAACCATTTGAAATTAATGATCTCTTAATATCAGCGTTTTGTCCTAATTTAACTGGTGGAAGATCCTCACTCTTTGTATAAATCTTCCAAGAAGGATCATATAAATCTAGGGATGTATCCTCAATTAATTCTAGGTTAGTTTCTAGATAAGAATCATAAGTACCTACATCCTTCCAGTAATCATAATATTCATAAGCATAAACCTTACCATCCTTAATCATATCAGGAATGATGTGCTGACCGAAGTCTAAATCAACGATATCAGGATGTGCCTCAATTTGATCAATTAAAGCTTGAGTAGAGAATACATAAATACCCATAGAAGCCTTATTTGATTTAGGCTCTTTTGGTTTTTCAACAAACTTATTAATTTTTAAGTTTGTATCAGTTTCAAGAATACCAAAACGACTTGCTTCCTCTATAGGTACGATCTTAGCTGCTATAGTTAGGTCAGCTCCTGTTTGTTTGTGTTGCTCAATCATCTTTGAGTAATCCATCTTATATACATGGTCACCAGATAGAATTAGAACATATTTAGATGCATAACGTTTAACGAATTCTAGATTCTTACGAATTGCATCCGCAGTTCCCTCATACCAAGAGTTGCTTGGCTGAAGAAGTGTAACAAATGAATCACGACGGTCTAAGTCCCAAGGCTTACCAACACCGATGTGCTCATTTAATGAAAGTGGTAGGTATTGTGTTAAAATACCAATTTGGAAAATGCCAGAATTGCAGCAGTTTGAAAGTGCAAAATCGATGATTCTGAATTTTCCTGCAAATGGAACTGCTGGTTTACTACGTTTTTCAGATAAGATATCCAAACGAGATCCACGTCCACCCGCTAAAATTAAAGCTAAAGTTTCCATTTTATTTCCCTCCTACTATAGCATAATTTTTTTGTATATATCTAAGTATTTTGCAGCAGAAGAGGACCAGCTATAATCCTTTTCCATTGCTTGTTTTACTAAGGTATTCCAAGCTTTTTTATTTTCGTTATATGTATTTAAGGCTAAGAACATAACATCCTTTAATTCAATTGCATTAAAGTTTGCAAAGCTGAAGCCTGTTCCTTCATTTGTGAATTCATTATAAGGCTGAACAGTATCTTTCAAGCCACCTGTTTCACGTACAAGTGGAAGAGTACCATAGCGCATAGCAATCATTTGACCTAATCCACATGGCTCAAACTTAGATGGCATTAGGAAAATATCACAGCCTGCATATATCTTTTGAGCGATTGGATCGGAATAGCCTATATAGCATTTGAAACGATCAGGGTATCTAGCTTCCATTGATCGGAAGAAGTTTTCATACATAGAATCTCCAGATCCCATAAGAATAAATTTTGCATTACTATAATTGATAACATCATCTAAGATTGGCATCAATAAATCGATTCCTTTTTGATCAACTAGTCTAGAAACAAGACCAAATAGAGGAACATCTTCTGTACCTAGACCAAATTCCTTTAAAAGAGCCTCTTTGTTTTTCTTTTTACCAGCTGTAGCATTCTTAATAGAATAATTAGAATAAATATGTTTATCTGTTTCAGGATCGTATTTTACCACATCAATTCCATTTACAATGCCATAGAAATCAAAATATCGTAATCCTAATATGTTATTTAGGCGATATCCATAATAATCTGTTAAAACTTCATTTTTGTATGTCTCAGAAACTGTAGTGACGATATTAGACTCCAATATACCAGCCTTCATATAATTGATGCATCCGTCAAATTCTAAAGAAGAAGAATATGGCATAAATAGAATACGCATCATATCCATAGGGAAATTCCCTTGATATTGAATATTGTGAATACTGTATACTGTTTTGATACGATTATATTCTGGATAGAAATGGTAGTTTGCTTTTAAAATATAAGGTATTAGACCCGTTTGCCAATCATTTAAATGAATGACATCAGGGAAAAAGTCTACAACCTTGATAGCCTCTAGAATGGCAAAGCAGAAGAATGCAAAGCGTTCGCCATCATCGCCATATCCATATAATCCATCACGATTAAAATAACGATCACTATCAATAAAGAAAAATTCTACTCCTTCGTGTTCAGCAGAAAAAACACCTACATATTCCATTCTTTCTGCAATTTTCACATAAGCATAGCCACGATAGTTAGCTATATTTTTTTCCTTTATTTTTTTATAATAAGGCATAACGACTCTAGCATCACAGCCTTTTTCTTTCAATGCCTTTGGTAG
>JAIDMV010000298.1 GCA_029050385.1 Anaeroplasmataceae bacterium
ATAAGAGACTGGTTTATTTGGGTGATTTTTTTCTATATACCGCAAAATAGGGTAGAAGCCTCCAATAGTTTTCCCTGTTTTTTGATCATTACCACCAATGATGAGTTTATTCTTGTAGGTTCTAAAATATAAATCTCCTTCTTCACATCCAATAGCGTTGAAATCTTTATCCTTCTTTATATCCTCAACTACTGCAACATAAGATTTCTTTTGAGTTAATTTTAGAGGATATAATCCTTTTAATCTTAAAAATGGATATCCTGTAGCAACAATGATATGCTTAGCCTTTATATGGTTTTTATCTGTATATGCAGTCTGATTTTTAATTTTAACAATCTTAGTGTTTTCATAAACTATAAAATTATCTAACATATTAGAAATTAGCTTTAATGGATTCATTTGTGCTTGGTTAGAAAAACAAATTGCATAATCATCTTCTATGCTTGGAGTATATCCCAAACTTTTAATAGAAAGATACTCTTCTTCTAGCTTTGATTGGTTATTCTTAAAATATTTATAAGAATTAACTCTTTCAAAGTCAAACTCATAAATTGCAGAAAGTTTTTCATATTCTTCAATCGCATTTAAGTTGGTTTCCAAATAAAGCTTAGCTGTAGTCTTTCCAAATCTATGAATCAAATCTTTATAATAAACATCTTGTAAAGCCGTAATGACAGCTGTGGTT
Source organism: Anaeroplasmataceae bacterium (assembly GCA_029050385.1). GTDB lineage: Bacteria > Bacillota_I > Bacilli_A > Acholeplasmatales > Anaeroplasmataceae > Pelethenecus. The sequence continues at coordinate 686 of JAIDMV010000298.1, forward strand.
TTACCAGTTCTTGAACTAGCAATCTGGTCTGCTTCTACTAACATAACCTTGAAATGCTTTGAAAGATAATATGCAGTTAATATCCCACATATTCCTCCTCCAATAACAAGAACATCTGTACTCATATCTTCCTGTAAAGAAGCAAATGATTTCTTTGCTTGTTTTTCCCATATAGTTCTCTGCATCATATCACACCTTTAAAGTCACTATTTATGTTTTACTTATAAATTTGATATTATGCATAAAATAATTCAAGACTCAAAATCATTAATTGAATATGACATTAAAATCTAGAAATAATAAATAAAATTGCCGCAAGCATTACGACAATTTCATATCAAATTATTACCATTTTTTCATCAATTCATATAAGAATAAATTTTTATATATTTTTTCTTTTCCAATTTGCTCGGAAACCAAAATGCCAGCAACCTCTAAGTCATGTAAATATTTTGTGGCTGTATTTCTTGAAATCCCTAAATTATTCCTGAAATATTCATTTTTGGTGTAAAAATCAAAAAATAGATAATTCACTAATTCCTGAGAATATAACTTAGGGCATTTTTCTTTAATTACTTCTGCACATATGTTCATATATTCTCTAAAGTTTTTTATGAATTCGATTGTAAAAATCGACATTTCTTCTACACCTTTTATCATATATAATATATATTCTTTAATATACTTAATATCTATTCTTGCATTATGAAGACACTGATAGTACTCTTTTTTATTATTATTTATATATTTTGATAGATATAAGATAGGCAAAGTGATTTTCTTTTTAAGAACTAAATATAATATATTTAAAATCCTACCCGTTCTACCATTTCCATCATGAAATGGATGGATGGATTCAAATTGATAATGAATTAAAGCCATCTTGATGATTGGATCGGAATCTTCCATTTCGTCATAGTTCATATATTTCTCTAAATTCAAAAGATACTCTCTTATTTCATTTTCACCTTGAGAGGGAGTATGTAAGATTTCACCCGTTTTAGTATTTTTAATAACAGTCCCTGGAATCTTTCTTACTCCTCCAATGTTTGGCTCTATAATATGATGAATATTCTCGAGCATCTTAGTAGAAATAAACTCATTTTTCTTTACAAAATCAAATCCATTTAAAAGCGCTTGTCTATAATTTACAACTTCTTTTGATGCTAGATTATTTTCTTTCAAGGTTATTTCCTTAAAAATTTCATCAAATGTTGTAACTATATTTTCAATTTCACTTGATTCCTTTGCTTCTCCTAAAATAACCGCATTTAAAATAATATTGGGATTAGGCATCAAATTTACTAGACCATTTAACTCACCTATCTTATTATTTGCTTGACTCAATGCTTTAAGTATATCTATATCATTATAATTATATTCAAATGGCAAATTGTGCACATAATCAATACGTGCACAAAAATTGTTTTCATAACTTAAAATTTTCTTTCAAATGACCTATTCCATAGCTTTACTTTACAAAGAAGGATTATCTTCTATTTATGAAAACTCAAATTCACGGATAAAATTCTATGAATTTCAAATAATAAAAATGGTGATTATAATGAAAAAAAAGATCATTATTTCTATCTCTATAATTTTCATTTTTTTCGTCTTATTTTTATTCTTTTTTCAGCCTATAGATTCTATACAAGATTTACACACATCACCAGAAATTTCTATTTTAGATGCAGAAAATGAAGAAATACTACACTTGATTCAAGATCACAAAACCACTCCTATCGATATAACAAAAATGAAAGAACAAAATATTGCCATACTATTAGACATAGAAGATAAAGATTTTTATCAGCATAGTGGTTTTAATCTAAATAGAATATTCAAAACAATTTTTACTAACATTAAAAACAAAGAAAGTAATGGTGCTTCTACTATTACACAACAATATATTAAAAATGTTTATTTAAATAATAAAAAAAGTTTTGGCAGAAAATTAAAAGAACTATATTATGCAATAAAGCTAGAACAAGTAGCGAGTAAGGAAGAAATACTCACCGGATACTTAAATTGCATATATTTAGGACATGACATATATGGCATTGCGAATGCTTCTAAATACTACTTCAATACAAGCTATACAGATTTAAGTATAAGCCAAATGACAACTCTTGTTGCGTTATTGAATGCTCCTTCTTATTACAGCAACAACTTAGAGGAATTAGAAAATAAAAAAAACTCATTATTAAACACTTTATTTCATGATGGTATCATTAACGAAGAGGAATACCATAAAGCTTTAGATCCTATTGAGTTTCGGATAACATCTCATCTGTATAATAGTAATCTTCTTTATTATACTGATGGAGTAATGAAGGAATTTAATTCATTAAACTTAAATTCAAAGTTTAATAAAACCATAACTATAAAAACAAGATACAATAATAAAATGAATCGACTGCATTTCCAATCCACTGCCAATTATGCAAGTATTGCTGTAGATAAAGATGGTTATATTCTATCTATGATAGGTGATAAAAACTATTCCGCATCTAGCTTCAATATAGCTACACAAGGCACTCGAGACATTGGATCTACAATTAAACCTCTCTTGTATTATGAAGCGTTAAAATGCGGATTTACCCCCTCTACGACTTATTATAGTGCTCCTTATACCTTCTCCTACCATAATGAGCTTGTAACAATAAAAAACAATGCTTCGATTTATCCTTATAAAAATATAACTATGAGAGAGGCATTGGCTACCTCAGATAATATTTATGCTATTAAAACACATCAAGCTTTAGGCTTTAAAACACTCGCAAATCATTTTAAAACTTACAATATAGAAGCAAATAGTTTACCCTCACTTGCATTAGGGAGTGTTGGTATGAGTTTATATGATTTAACTAGAATATACTCTCAATTTTTTACTGAAGGAGTTTATTTAGAATTTAAATATATTGTTTCTGTTTGTAGAGAGGAACAAATGATTTATGCTAGAACCTTTAATCATAAAAAATATGGAGAGACTGAATATTTTAAAACTATAAAGAACCTAATGTCTTCTGTCTTTGATTCTAGCATTCCTCATGCAACAGCAGCTTCCATCAGCAGTCAATTAAAAACAAAATGCTATGGGAAAAGTGGATTAACTGACTATGACTCTTATATGATAGGTTTTAATGATGATATTTTAGTGGGCGTATGGGCAGGTTATTTAGACAATAAGTTACTAGAAGATACTTCTACAAAAAGACTTCCGAAAGAGATTTTTGTAAAACTTTTAAATGCATATTAGAAGAGGATTGAAAAGCTTATAACGATATGTATAATAAAAACGTGACCTTCCTCTCTCTTAAATATTAAGAAAAAGTGCCTTCATAATTTTACAGAGGTTAAAAGCTTCTATTTCTTATTTTTAGTAGATAAAAAAAGCTATGAAATTCTAAAAAATCATAGCTTTTTTATTTGGTTTAAATATTATGCATCATATTTTAGTGAACCGTAACCATATATTTCTAACTTGGTAATATTATATGTTTTTTGATTACTATCACCTTTTGAACAGGTGCATTCAATCTTAATATATACTTCTCCACTAATTGCAGATGCAGGTTCAATAGTGAAATCCATAGTTTTTGAAGAGAATCCATTTTCTGATGAAACTTCTGTCCAATTTGTTTTATCTGTTGAATAAGAAATCTTATATCCACTTGTTCCCTTATCTCCAACGCTTACAGACATAACAATCTTAGTTGGATTTTTAATCTTAAACTTAGATGTGTAAATCAATGGATGATTTACAGATACTTTAGTAGGATCACCTTCAACTTCAAAATAGGTATCACTTGCTGAATTTACTAATAGTCTTGCTTCGCCTATTTCTTCAAGCTGTTGTAAAACATTTTGTAGCTTAGCATAATTTTGTACTTTTGCTTTTTGAGCAGCAGTTAATGCTTTATAAGCCGTATCTGCTGCATAAATTGCATCAGCATCATCGACACTTGCAGAAGCAGGAAGAGCGGAAATCATTAAATCAACGCGTGCAACGTAAACATCAGAAATAGCTTCTGTATCAGCTATTAATAATTTTTGTTCAGGAGTAAGTTCATTATACGCCTCAATTACAGCTTCACAAGACTCTAAACTTGTTAAATCAACTGATTCTAATAATGTAGTTACATTATCAATTGCTTCTAAGTCAGCATATAATGCCTCAGCATCAAATAGCTTTTGTCTATTTGTAATCTTGGTCTTATCTGTTGCAGATAAAGCATTATATTCATTTCTTGCTGCTACTATTGCATCTTTTGATGCTAATGTAACTTCACCAATCGCATCAATCTTAGCAATACATGAATCAATTGCATAAGTAGCAAATGCTGCTTCAGCATCTGTCAAAGTTTTTAAGTTACTAATCTTAACAGAACTATCTGTCTTAGTTAGTGTGTTATATGCTGCTCTTGCAGAAGATATAGCACTACCACTATTTGCATCAACCGTTCCAATAGCGTTAATTAAGCCTTCAACATATGTAACACCTGCAGTCAAATAATTTGAATATGCAGTTGTCACTTTAGCATAAGAAGCACTCACTCTTGTCTTTAATTCAGGGCTTAAGTTCTTATATGCTTCTTTTGCTGAATTGATAGCTGATAAACAAGAATCAGTGTATGTAATAGTTGTAGGAATATTATTTACCTTAGTCTCAAATTCAGCAATGTATTGTTGATTCAATTCTTCAGAGTTGTATTCTTCAAATTGAATAGAAGTAATTGTTAAATCTTTAAATGTACCCATAGTAACCTTCTTAGCATCACCTGGCTGGAAGTTTACTGGCTGAATCATATAAGTTCCTGGTGCTAATACAACTGATCCATTTCCCTCTAGCATAGCCACACCTGCTTCATTACAAAGCACAGCATCTTCATTACAAGATATAGTTACTGTTGCAGCTCTATCTAACTTAAATGCATAAACAGCCTTATTCATCTTACCTGGTTCAAGTGTGCTAGGATATGTTGTAATGTTGTGTACTGTTGTTCCAGATGGCAATAATGAGATGTCGCTCATAGTAACATCTGTCATTGCTACTGGATGATCTTTACTAACACCTGTCTTAGAAGCAATTGCTTTTCTAGCAAGAGTTGCATCTGTTTGTAATACATAATCTCCTGTAGGAATATATGATTGAGCAGGATTTGTATCAAATGCATTATAACTAATTCCTGCAGAACTAAATTGACAATTATTTGAAACTTTTTGAGTCTTATCAGTTACTACTGTAGCTAAAGATCCCTTATTAGATAAATAGCTTGCAACAGAATCCTTATAGCTCTTAATTGCACCACCTTCAACTGCAGTTGGGCTCTTACACATATAGAACATATTGTATTCTGAGAAAATATAAGAATTAGCTCTTGTGTTCATTGCATAATCTGTTTGACCAATAAATGCATTGTTATACATATGAATATTTGCATTACGTGCAAGTGGTCCTCTAGCCTTACATAAATACCATAAGTTATGGTGATAAGTTAAATTAAATTGTAAAGATGAATCAGAAGAACCAACTAAGTTTGTTTTATGACATCCTTCAAAGTAATTATAGCTACAAGTGAAATATTGACCTCTCTTAAAGTCACAAGAACCATCTCCCTCTGACTTATCAGATTCAGAAGGATTAGAAATATCAGGTCCGTAGAATTCATTATTATGAATCCAACATCTTTCTACACTTGCAGTAAGAATTGAGTTTGTATTTGCTGAAGCTTGAACACCCTCCATACCAATAGCATCTTCAGGAGTATTGATGAATTTTAAATTTCTAACCTCAAAGCTCTTACCTAAGTCTGGAGCTGAGCTTTCAGCCATATAATGGAATCCCCATCCATCAATAACAGAATCTTCTCCTACACCCTCTAGTGTAACATCCTTACCTGATTTCATACGAGCCATATGACCATTATCTTTATCTGTTCCACCATTATCAACGGATGCGTGAATAGTTAAACCTTCAATTTTTGGAGCAGAAGCTGCATTAAATGTAGCTTTTTTATATAAGCCAGTATTAGATACACATCCAACAAATCTTACTACTAGCGGAATATCATTCTCAGCTAATAAGCGAATAATACCTTGGTTTGTATTAGGTTTACCACCATTACTTGTTACTCCGCCGCCTGTATCTTGACCAACAGAGTTCAAGATATTACCAATACCCTTAACAGTTACGCCTTTATAAGATAATGTAATATCATTCTTATTTTGATCAGTTACCCAAAGAACAATTGCATTCTTCTTTAACGAACCATCATCATTATAAGCACCAACACCATCTGTATAATTGAAGTGTGCGAAACCAGAGCGGTCATAAGCTCCTACATTAAATGTAGCAGTTGATGGATTAGCATTTGTAGTTCCAACAGGAAGCACAGTTGCTTCATAAGAGCCAGGAACAACGCCCATAATATCAGCTCTCATATTTCCATTTACTTCTCTAAAATAAACACTCTTTTCATCAAGTACACGAGTAGATCCGCTAGAGTTCTTTAAAGAAATAGAATAGCCAGTTGCACCTGAAACTTTCTTAAATGTTATAAATGCTGCTTCAGATAAACCTGCTGCTTCTAAAATTTCAACAGAACCCTTTTGTCCAACTATTCCTTGACCACCTTCAACATAATCAGAGGCATCAGGATCTTTCTCCCATTTTACATATATTATTGTATCTTTTGTAAATGGTACATTAAAATCAAATTCTTCTGTAAATGCTTGATCCTTATACCAACCAGCAAAAATATAATTTGGCTTTTCAGGAGCATTTGGCTCAGAAATTGTATTTCCACGATAAACTTCTATATCACTTATGTCAGCACCGACAAAACTAATTATAAGAGGCTTTTCAACCCATCTAGCATGTAATGTATAATCTTGTGTTACTGGCTTAGTGAAATCATGTTTTGTAATAAAGCTATCATCATCATACCATCCCATAAAGATGTAGCCTTCTCTAACTGGATCATTAGGAGCAGCAACTTTATTACCCTCATTGATTTTCTTATCAGGAATATCATTTCCACCATGTGGATTATATTGGATTGTAAAGATAGGCAAATTAGGATCAATTGGTTTTTCATCCCATTTTGCATATAGAGTCATTTCTTCTAAAATCTTAGTAGTGAAATCAAACTCATTTTGTAAAGCAGAATCTGTATACCAGCCTGCAAAGATATATCCATCTTTAGTTGGAGCAGTTGGAGCAGTTAATGTACTCCACTTATTTGCAACAACATCTGGAACATCTGTTCCGTTATTAGAATCAAAGTGAACGACTAATTCCTCAGCAATATTATATTCTAACAATGTAAAAACATTCACTTTAACTGAAGCAGAGGTTGTAATCTTATATGTACCTGCTTCTAAGCCATCCACATTTATTGTTTTTGACTTTTGATACTCAATTTCCCAAGTTCCAAGAACTTCTGCACCTTTATATAAAGTAACCGTGATCTTTGGATTACTGCCAGAAGCGCCTGAACCAGCAAAAATAATTCCATTACTAACTTTACCATTCAATGTAAATGTTACAGCTTTTCCTTGTGTATTTAATATAGCTGCTTCTGTTTTCACACCAGCTTCAACTGTGAATTGTCCAGTAGTCAATACTTTATCTGTCTTACTATTACCATCTAAATTTTGTTGCGCTGTTTGATGGAAAGAACTAAATGGGAATTTAATTTGTTTATCCTCATCTGTTTGTGGTTTTTCATCAAACTTAGCATAAATTGTTACTGCTGGATTTGAACCATTTAATATTGTATTAAAATCAAATTCCTTTGTATATTCTTCATCTTCATACCAGCCTGCAAAAGTATGATTTGCTTTTACTGGGTCAGCAGGTTTCGTTACTTTTTCACCTACTGGTACAATTTGAGGTTTTAAACTAGTTCCACTAAAAGTAACTTTATATTCTGCAAGTTCCCAACCAGCATATAGAGTTATAGCTTTTGTAATTACTTCTTCATTGAAATTAAACTTCTTAGCTTCGGTACATTCAGAATCCTTGTACCAGCCTACAAATTTATATCCTTCTTTTACAGGATCTGGGGTAGGCTTTTGAAGCTTTTCACCAATTGTTGCATTTACATCAGAAACATTACTACCACCATTAGACTTAAAGCTAATCTTTACAGTCACTGGAACATCTGATTTTTCTATCCACTTGGCATATAAGATAACACTTGTACTTAGTGTTTGTCCTGCAGTAGCCAAAGTATCACATTCTTCATCTAAATACCAGCCCACAAAATGCCAGCCTTCTACATCCTCTACAGTTGGTAGTGGTGTTGGCAATGCGGTAACATCTTTTAATTCTGTAGGAGCAGTGCCATGACCATGCATATCAAATGTTACACTATATTTTTCTATAGGTTGCTTTTTTTCTTCCCACTTTGCATATAGTGTTGTATTTTCTATAATAGCTTTTCCAGCTTCAGCTGCTGTATTATATTCTGCATCTAAGTACCAACCTACAAAATGCCAACCTTCTACATCCTCTACTGCTGGTAATGGATTTGGCAATGCGGTAACATCTTTTAATTCTGTAGGAGCAGTGCCATGACCATGCATATCAAATGTTACACTAAATTTCTCTGGAGTTGGGGTAACACTACCTACCTTCTCCCATTTCGCATATAAAACTACATTCCCAGTAACTACATCTTCATCAAATTCCCAAGCAAATGTACCACTGCTGTCCTTAAACCACCCTTTAAAAGTATAACCTTCTTTAGTAGGTGCGGTAGGTTCAGTAACCTTATATCCTCTGTTAATTGTTTGTGAATCAACCGTAGATCCTCCCATAGAATCAAAAGTAACAGTATAATGCGTCACTTCGGCGGGAGTATCACCGTTGCCACCACCCGGCTTATCTGTCTTACAAGATGCCAAGCAAACTATTGCGGAAATTGTAAAAAGTCCTAAAAAAATCTTTTTAAATTTCATTTTCTTTTCCTTCTCTTTCTTTTAGGATTCGACTCCAATCTATATCATCATTGACTTTATAACTTTAGAGCCATTGTTTGAATCGTTATTGTTTTTTGAAGTATTCAAAGGTTTTTGTTCATAAAACATAAAAATCAAAGAATAAACAATACAAATACTACTATTTTTTTCATTTTAATATAGATATAGGGTGCCTAAGCACCCTATAAATACTAATTATTATTTTCTACCCCAACGAGGAAGTGTAATATCAACATCATTGATATCTACGCTACTTACAGCAACGATATCTTCAATTTGGATATTCTCTTCTTCTAAAATTGGTTTTTCGTATTCTTTTCTCATCAAAATCATTCTCCTTATTTATTATGCTAAAGCATTAATAGTTACTGTTTTAGTAATGCCACCTACAGTTAATTCTGCTGTAAATGTTTCAGCTACATATTTGCTATCAGCTGCGATTACACATTTGATATAAACTACACCATCTTTAGCTTCAAAAGAAATTTCGCCGATTGAATAAGTTTCATCATTGTTTGTAACAGTTGCTGCTAATTTAGCTGCTTCTGTTAAATCCATATCAGCATCAAATAAAGCACACTTAAGAACAAGGCTTAAATCAGATAAATTGTCAACATTTTCAACAACTGCAACTAATCTAATGTTTTCAACTGCATCAACTGCAACTCTTTCTTGATATAATTCTACTGAAGCTTCTTTAGCAGCTTCAAATTCAATTGAATAAATCTTGAATCCACCATCTTTACAGCCAAGATAATAAGTTCCACTTGCAGCAACCTCTAAATTAATTAATGCAATCTCATCTTGACCAACCTTTTCTGAAGTTACGAAATTTGTATTATCAGTAGTCAAAGAAAGAGCTCTTTGGTTAGAATTACCGCTTCTACCATAAATCTTTAATGTACCAGCAGATGGAGCATTAAATTCAACTGCATTTTTCCAAACATCTTCTTCTAAACCTAATTTACCATTTGTATTGATACCATAAGTTACAGCAGTTTCCTCACCATCAAACTTCTTGGTGTCATTATTTATTACTCCTGCACCTGAAGCTAATGCATAATTTGTTCCTACAAATTCTGTTCTTTCAGTAATTGTTGGCATTGCTGACCATACTCCTAATAAAGAACTTAAATAACTTCTAGAAAGAACATTTGCATCTGCAACATTTAATGAAAGATCACTATATACTGGATATAAATGAGTTTCCTCATTAATAGGTGTAGCAAAATCAAATTCAGTTCCGTCTTCTAATGTCCATTTTTCAAATTTCTTTCCAAGAATAGGATCTGCAGCCTTTGCAGTAACAGTAGCACCTTTTTCTACTGTGTTAGCAGCGCCTTCATTACCCTCAACATCATGGAAGTAAACATCAACATACTCAGCATCAAGATTCTTTGTTTGAGTAAGAACCAACTCAAAAATCCACATTTCTTTACTACCTGCACGTTCAATTATTACTTCTCCAGGTTGACCATTACTAATTTCAACTATACCAGGGGCAGTTGCTGTATTTGCAGTAACATCTGTAACTGTACCATTTGCTTCACCATTCGTTTTTGCAACAACTGATTGTCCTGCAGTACCAGAGCCTATCAAAAGTCTTGCTGACCAAGCATATGAAGCAGTAAACTTCAAATATCCTCCACCATTTAATTTGGCACCAATTGTAAATGATTTCTCTGTGCCATCAATTATACTATTAGCTGTAGCTGAAGCATTCTTTGTAGCACCACAAGTAAACTCAATACCATCTACTGTAACACTAGTAGCATTAATATTGCCAACATTTGTTACTATAGTCTCAGTTTCTGCTTTTGCTGTTACCATTACCAATGTGAATGCAAATAATGCTACAAAGGCAAATAGTAAACCTTTAATTTTTTTCATATTTTTTCTTTTCTCCTTTTATTGTTTTTTTGTAAATAAATCTGTAAACGTTTTCTTTACAAAGACTATTATACCCCCCCCATATACGTTTGTCAAGTAAAGCGTTTTACTTTCATAAATTTTCATTGTTTTTATTAAAATAATGGGGAAAAGTATAAAATATATGCCAAAATGTGGAAATAATCGTATCTAAATCATTTCACAGGTATGTTTTTTGCATAATAAAACCCTAAGAATCTTCTTAGGGGATGAATTTATATTCCTAGTTTTTTATAAAATTCTTTTTCTTCTTTTGTTACTTTATTCTTTTTAGAGAATAGCAACTTAAAAAGTTTTTTGGTTTGTGTACATAACAAATAAATGATACGATGGATTAAGCATAAAGGATAAGTAAACCAATGCTTTCCTAATCTAGGATACTTAGAAACACGAAAGGCTTTATTTGTCATAAAGGTCCCAGATATAATTGCTTTTAATTTATTATTTTTTATGCTAAAGCCTTTTTCATCTCTTTCATTTTCTTTGCCAAAGCCATGAATTCCAGACTTCACTAAATATTCTATAAAGAAGCTAATATCTTCTTTAGGAAATTCATCTAGCTCTTCTTCTGTTAGATAATAAATAGCATTTAAAATATTGTGATAAAGATGAGTATAGCCAACTTCTTTAATTTTACTATGGAGAAGTTCTTTATCTATATCCCATTTTTTTAGCATATAATAAAAATCTAAAATATATCTAAGCCCGGCACCCATTTTAAGATGGATTGCGAAATGATATAAGCAATATACAAAAAAATTTTCATTAGTAAATGTATAATAAGATTTTTCAATTGGAATAGCCAAATCAAATGGGGACTTAAAATAGGCTATATTACAAAATTCATCAAATAAGAGAAAATGAAGTTCTACCATCATATTATTTTTAACAAATTCTATGTGATGCTGTGACTCCATAGGCAACATCTGATAACCATTATCTAACAAAATTTGTTTTGCCTCATTAAACTTTTCATTATCTACTAATATATCAATATCGCCTCGTGTTCTTAAGGCTGGATCAGGATAAAGCCCATATAAAACACTTCCCTTTAAAAATAAATGCTTTATATTCGCTTTATTAAAAAACTCTGTAAGCTCTGTTTGTAGCTTTAGAAATTCTTCTTGAGTGATAGAGGCGGTAATGTAATAAGAACGATATTCTTTTTTGTGATACACATAGTAAAGAAAAGGAAGCAATGCCTGTTCCTTTGCTTTTGAAATTAGTTCTTTTTCTAATGCAGGGTTAATATCTAGTTCTTCATTTTTAAAGTATGCTTTCAGCATATCTACTATAGGATGGTTCATTCTTGCACCTCCACAAAAGGGATAACCCTTTGATTTTCCATTTCTTTGCTTCTATGAGAAATAAAGATGATTGTCTTATGAAGCTCTGTTAAACGACTCATAATGATTTCTTCATTTTTACTATCTAACGCACTAGAAAACTCATCTAATAATAAAATAGGGCGATCACTTAATAATGCAATAGCTATCCATATTCTTTGAATCTGGCCTAAGGAAAGCCCACTTCCTCTTTCCTTAAGAACTGTATCTAAGCCTTCAGGAAGCTCTAATAATTCATCATAAATGTTTGTAAGCTTTAATGCTTCTATTGCTTCTTCTTTACTTTTACCAGTTAGGATATAAATATTTTCTGCTATACTTCCACTAAACAATATATTTTCCTGTGGCACATAACTAAATAATTTTCTTGAAACTGGAAACTCTTCATTTTGATATTTCATATAGATTCTTCCTGCATCAGGTTTTAAAAACCCCATCAGCAACATAAACACCGTTGTTTTCCCAATGCCTGAGGGACCTTGAAATAAAACAATTTCTTCTTTTTTTATTTCAAAAGTAAAATCTTTAATCACAGGCTCTTCATGATAAGCAAAGCTAACATGTTCAAATACTATAGAATCAAAATCATTTGGAAGGCTTTCATTTTCTTCCTTGTTTAGCAAATAAACTTCTTGTATTCTTTTTTTAGAAGCTTGAGCCAAGTTATACTGATTCCATAAGGAAGAAAAAGAAATTAAAGGCATTTGAATATTATTTAGTAATTGAACTAATGCAATCATACTACCATAAGTTAAAAGTTGTACACTAATTCCATATGCTCCATAGCATAATGCAAATAAATAAATGATATTACTAAAACCAAAAAATCCACTATTTGCAACAAACAATATACGATTTCTTTTCTTTTTTGTTTCTATTTGATTTTTATTTAAGACATCAAAATGAGAATTAGAATATGCTGTAGCATCATAGGCCTGAATCAACTTCATTTGAGCAATAGATTCTAAAATATATCCATTGAATTTACCCTCACTTTCTAATACCTTATGATGATGAGGGCGTATCAACTTAGAATATAGTTTGGCAAGACCAAAACCTAAAATACCACAGCTTAAAATCAATACCAAAAACCATACGTCTAAATAAACTACAATTCCAATTGCCAAAATTAATCTAGTTGCCTGACGCACAAAGTCAGGTATAGTTTCTAATTCTTTACGAATCACATGATTTATATCTGTCGTAAATAACTGCTCGATTTGTGCTGTATGGTAGGAAGTTACTTGAGTGTATTCATTTTGAAATATCATATAAAATAAATCCTCCTTGATTTCCTTTTCTCTTTTCAAAGAAAAACGGAAATATAAAAATCCCTCAAGCATATATAACAGAATATCCATAACTATAGCTATACATACACCTACAATATTCCATACTAACGGCATCAAATTTGGTTGTTCTAGCTTTGATGCATCAACAGCAATATTTACAAGATTACTAGTCAAAACAGGAACAGCTAGTAAGAAACAAGAATAAAGGAAATCTACCAAAGATAAAATAATACTATATTTCTTTCTTGACATCATAATACCTTACCACAAAACCAACGAAAAAGCTTAGAACGCACTAAAAAAGTATACATACGATACTTAAAGCTGTTTAAGTTATATTGTTTTTCCCTTCCCTGTTTTTTATAGGCAATGACTTTACCAATACATTGTTCCATAGTTATACCTAGTTCCTCTTTAACCTGATGGTCTCCAACGAAAGTAAAGCTATCTTTCTTTACTCTTCTAATTCTGTGAAGAACAAACTGTTTGTTCTCTCTACGATAAAAAACAATATCTCCTTTTTTTAATGTAGAGATTGCCTCTAGCACTACTAAATCGTTTGTATGCAATAAAGGCTGCATACTTGTTCCATGCACAGGAAAAGTAAAGGTATTTCCATTTTGAAATGCTTCGAGAATTAAAGGATAGAAATCCTCAACTTTAATCATGATAAATACCACGCTTTTTTAATTCATCGATAAATTCAAAAATATCTTTAAGAACAACATCATAGTCCACTTCATATTCCTCTACCATATGGTAAGCAATCTCTAATGGTGCTTTATCATTCTTTAATTGCTCATAAATAAAAGCTCCTGTGGAAGAAACATTATATACTTTACTAAAATCTACTCCTCCATCTGATAAAGGAATAATCATATAATCCTCTCCAACATGCTTTAAAATATAATTGTTATTTATAGGCATAAGTCCATCTCCAATCTTTCTTTTAATGTTGTAACTGCCTCTTCTTCCATATTACATCCATAATAATACATAGGCAGTTCTAATATTCTGTCTACAACCATATTCCATGCGTCAATAGAATCCTTCCTAGGAGGCTCTATTTGTCCTAATAATAAACGCATTGCTTCATTTGGCTTTAGTTTCTTTACTATATTCGTTTTTGATTGATACAAAAATACTATACAAGATAAAGGCGCAATAATATTCTGATGAATTTGGTGTTTGCCACTCCACGGATTAGAATACAAGACTAAACGATTGTCTTCTAAAACAATGATATTCTTATCATCATTTAAAGCTAAAGCATCTGTATAGTTCCTCCAAAGTCTTGCGTGAGTGCTTTTCCCCGTTCCACTTTTTGCACTAAATAATATCCCTTTATTGTGATATACAATAGAAGATGAATGTATAAATAAAGAATTCTTTTTTTTGTTTAATATATAAAGC
>JAIDMV010000299.1 GCA_029050385.1 Anaeroplasmataceae bacterium
AATATCTTGAAGAAGATGATTCATCTTTAACATTAGGTCAGGTATTAAAGGATGCTTTAAAATAAAAAATTTTATTTGGTGGTGATAATATGTTGCCAAAGGTAGCAATTGTTGGTAGACCAAATGTTGGTAAGTCAACGCTATTTAATCGTATTATTGGCGAAAGATTATCCATTACTGATGATCAACCAGGGGTAACTCGCGATCGAATTTATGCTAAAGGCAGCTGGTTATCGAAGGAATTTTTCCTCATCGATACTGGCGGAATCGAATTGGGGGATGCCCCTTTTTTGACAGAAATAAAGATGCAAGCTGAAATTGCAATGGATGAGGCAGATGTCATAGTGTTTTTGACAGATTGTAGAAGCGGTGTTACAAATGATGATACCTACATTGCTAAGCTATTGTATCAAACAAAAAAGCCTGTCATTCTTGCTGTGAATAAGGTTGATGATCAAAAATTTAAGGATAACATTTATGAATTTTATGCATTAGGCTTTGGAGATCCAATTCCTGTTTCTTCCTCTCATGGAATAGGAACAGGAAATTTATTAGATCAGGTCATTGAGCATTTTCCGAAAAGAGAAGAGAGTTTTGAGGATACTGCTATCCACTTTTCTTTAATTGGACGTCCTAATGTTGGAAAATCTAGCTTAACGAATTGTTTATTAAATGATAATCGCGTAATAGTATCTCCAATTGCTGGAACAACGAGAGATACTATCGATACACGCTTTAAGGCTTACGATAAAGAGTATGTCGTTATTGATACAGCTGGTTTAAAAAAGCGTGGTAAAATATATGAAAATATTGAAAAATACTCTGTGATAAGGAGTATAGATGCTATTGGGAGAAGCGACATTGTTCTTTTAGTTTTGGATGCAGATACAGGAATTTTAGAACAAGATACACATGTTGGTCAATATATAGAAGAATATAATCGACCTTGTATTATTGTTGTGAATAAATGGGATCTAGTGGATAAGGATTCTAAGACAATGCAGCACTTTACAGAAGATATAAGAAAAGAATTCAAGTATTTAGATTATGCACCGATTGTATTTTTATCTGCTTTAGATAACAAACGTGTTCATACTTTATTTCCTGCAATAGAACAAGCCTATGATGCAAATAACAGAAGAATTTCTACTTCTGTATTAAACGATGTGATCAATGATGCAGTGGCAATGTTTCCACCAAGCGAGTTTAATGGGGGAAAGATAAAAATCTATTATTCCTCTCAGGTTGGTGTAAACCCACCTACTTTTACATTCTTTGTAAATGAACCAAAGTATTTACACTTTTCTTATCATCGTTATTTAGAAAATCAAATTCGTAAAAGCTTTGATTTTTTTGGCACACCTATAAAATTTGAATTTAGAAAGAGGGATTAGCTATGAAGGTATCCTGCATTGGTGGTGGAGCTTGGGGAACAACTTTATCTCAAGTTCTATCTGATAATCATCACGAGGTTTTAATTCGTGATATTAATCCTTTATTTGTTGAAAAAATTAATAAAGAACATACGCATCCATTTTTTGATATAACCATCCCAGAAAATATTAAGGCAACATTGAGTCTTGAGGAAGCTGTAGATTTTTCAGATATAATTCTTTTAAGTGTTCCAACAAAGGTAACTCGATCAGTTTTAAGAGAAATTAATTCTCTTTTGAAAAAGCCTACTTTGTTCATAAATGTGAGTAAGGGAATCGAACCAGAAACTTCCTTTTGTGTAAGCCAAATTGTAAAAGAAGAAATTGATGAGAAGTATTTTAAAGGATATGTCAATCTATCAGGACCTTCTCATGCAGAAGAGCTTATTTTAAGAAAACTCACTGCATTAGTTGCAGCATCAGCTAAGGAAACAGATGCTAAATTTGTACAAAATTTGTTTTCTAATGCTCGTTATTTGAGAGTGTATACTTCAAGTGATGTCATTGGGGTTGAAACCTCAGGAGCAATTAAAAATGCAATAGCTATAGTATCTGGGGTAGCCTTTGGTATGGGATTAGGTGAAAATGCTAGAGCCTTCTTGATTAGTAGAGGCGTAAGAGAGATTGTTTTGATTGTTTCAGCATTAGGTGGCAAGACAGAAACTGCTTATGGTTTATCTGGTATTGGTGATTTAATTGTGACAGCTTCATCTATGAATTCAAGAAATTTTCAATGCGGTTTAAAAATTGGACAAGGTATGTCTGTTAAGGAAGCCTTAGCTTCTATGACCCAAACTGTAGAAGGAATTAAAACCATTGAAGCAGCTTATCAAATTGGTTTGAAGTATAATCTAGAACTTCCAATCATTTCTGCAGCATATCAGGTTATAAAAAATGATAGTACGGCTAAAGATGCATTGTCAAATCTTTTAAGTAGAAGTCTAAAAGAAGAAGTAATTATTTTATCATAGTCAACTAAACGAATGTCCTCTCATATATTAATTTTGGGAGGATTTTTAAATGGATTTTAAGAACATAATTGATTTAATCGCAAGATCAAATATAAATCAAGAAGCGATGTATGAGCTTGTAAGTGAGGCTTCAACTCTAGATTTGAATGATGAGGACAATTTGAGATTAATTATTCGTAAAGGGTGCGGTCTAGCAAATAAGACCTTATCTAAGGAACAAGAGGATCGAATTGTAAAGATGCTAAAGGATAAAGGCATCACACCAGATTTATTTAAACTATTAAAAAGATAAAATAAATTTTTTACTATAATATTCCACCTATTTTAGGTGGTTTTTAGCTTTTATTTAATGATTCTTGCTAGCAAAAAAATGTATGATATGTCTCTAATAAACATCTGACGCTGCCGACGATCTTACGCGTGTAGATCTCGGTGTTCGACTTATCATTAAAAAAAAAAGGGGGGGGGTGGG